>CAIPQY010000316.1 GCA_903867275.1 uncultured bacterium
CGCGCAACGACGAGCCCACCAAGGCCAGCCGCCCCTTCGACAAGGATCGCGACGGATTCGTGCTGGCCGAAGGCGCCGCCGTGGTGGTGCTCGAGGAGCTCGAGCACGCCCGCAAGCGCGGCGCGCGCATCTACGCCGAGGTGATGGGCTACGGCTGCAGCGGCGACGCGTATCACATCGCGGCTCCCGATGACCAGGGTTCCGGCGCATTCCGCAGCATGCGCATGGCGCTGCGCGAGGCCGAGCTGAATCCCGACCAGATCGCCTACATCAACGCGCACGGAACCAGCACGCCACTGGGCGACAAGGCCGAGGTGGTGGCGGTGAAGCGCCTGTTCGGCGATCACGCGCACAAGCTGGCCATGAGCAGCACCAAGAGCGTGACCGGGCATGCGCTGGGCGCCGCCGGCGGCATCGAGAGCGTGGCCACGGTGCTGGCCATCGTGAACGACACGCTGCCGCCCACGATCAACCTGGACAACCCCGACGAGGGCATGGACCTGAACTTCGTGCCCCACACGCCGCAGAAGCGAAAGACCGATTTCGCCATCAACAACAGCTTCGGCTTCGGCGGCCACAACACCAGCCTGATCTTCGGCCGGTTCCAGGGCTGACGGTTTCCCGCAATCTGTGGCCAAACGGCACCTCCGCCCTTCACATGAAGGGGGCTGAATCCGATATCAATCGGGGATGGCCCGCCTCCGGCGGGCGAACCCACTCGGAGGCCCGACACCATGCCACGCAACATCCCCATCGGCAACGGAGAGATGCTGGTCGCCTTCGACGAGCTGTACCGCATTCGCGACCTGTACTGGCCGCATGTGGGGCAGCCCAACCACACCTGCGGACATCTGCAGCGGTTCGGCCTGTGGGTGGACGGCCAGTTCGCGTGGGTGGACAGCGCCGGCTGGACCCGCACGCTGCGCTACAAGCGCGACACGCTGGTGAGCGAAGTGCACCTGCGTCACGAGCGCCTGGGTGTGGAAGTGATCTGCAACGACGCCGTGGACTACTTCAGTCCGGTGTTCTTCCGCAAGGTGACGGTGTGCGACCTGCTCGATCGCGCGCGCGACGTGCGCGTGTTCTTCCATGCCGATCTGTCCGTTGGCGAGAGCCCCGTCGGTGACACGGTGGCGTTCGACCCCGGCACCGGTGGGCTGGTGCACTACAAGGACGCCTGCTACTTCCTGTTCAATGGCGTGCATCCGAGCGGCTGGGGCATCGGCAGCTGGGCGACCGGCGCCAAGCGCATCGGTGACGCCGAGGGCACCTGGCGCGACGCCGAGGACGGCCTGCTGAGCCGCAATGCCATCGCGCAGGGCAGCGTGGACAGCACCGTGGGCTTTCACCTGCCGGTGGCGGCGGGCGGCAGCGAGAGCTGCACGTACTGGATCGCCGCGGGCCACACCTACGAGGCCGTGCGACAACTCAACGACAAGGTGCGCCTGAAGACCCCGCAGCGCATGATGGATCGCACCGAGGCCTACTGGCGCCTGTGGAGCCACAAGGAGACGGTGGCGAATGATCCGCTGCCCGACCATCTGGCCGAACTGCATCGCCGCAGTTCGCTGATCGTGCGCACGCAGATCGACAACGGCGGCGCCATCATCGCCGCCAACGACTACGACATCACGCACTTCGCCGGCGACACCTACTCGTACATGTGGCCGCGCGACGGCGCGCTGGTGTCGCATGCGCTCACGCTGGCGGGGCAGAGCGAGCTCAGCCGCAACTTCTTCACCTTCTGTCAGCGCGTGCGCCACCCCGACGGATACTTCCTGCACAAGTACAACCCCAGTGGCACCTTCGCCAGCACCTGGCATCCGTGGCTCACCGAGAAGGGTCGCTGGCTGCCCATCCAGCAGGATGAAACCGCGCTGGTCACCTGGGCGCTGCGCAAGCACTTCCTGGCCTTCCGCGACGTGGAGTTCATCAAGAATCTCTACAACCCGCTGGTGGTGGACACCGCCAACTGGATGCTGAGCTACCGCGATCACGCGGGCCTGCCGCTGCCAAGCTGGGATCTGTGGGAGGAGCGTCGCGGCGTGCACCTGTTCACCGTGTGCGCCACCATCGGCGCGCTGCAGGCCGCCAGCAACTTCGCCAGCGACATGGGCGCCATGGACCGCGCGGCGGAATTCGGCGAGGGTGCCGAGCGCATGCGCGGCGCGATGCTGCGCCACATGTGGGATCCCGAGCGTCGGCTGTTCGCGCGCATGGCGCTGCCCCAGGAGGATGGCTCCTATCGCCTCGACTTCACGCTGGATGCGTCGGCGTACGCGCTGTTCGCCTTCGGCGCGCTGGAACCCAACGACCCACGCGTGACAAGCCACATGCAGGCCATCCGCGAACGCCTGTGGGTGAAGACGGACATCGGGGGCATCGCGCGATACGAGCGCGACCCGTATCACCAGGTGGAGCGTCATGCGCTGCACGAGGTGCCCGGCAATCCGTGGGTGATCTGCACGCTGTGGTACGCGCAGTGGCTGATCGCGAAGGCCACCAACGAGGCCGAACTGCGCGAGGCGCTGCAGTATCTGGAATGGACCAACTGGCGCGCGTCGGCGAGCGGCGTGCTGGCGGAGCAGTACCACCCGTACTCCGGCGCGCAGATCTCGGTGAGCCCGCTCACCTGGAGCCACGCCACATTGATGACCACCGTGAATCAGTACCGCCAGAAGCACGCGGCACTCACCGGTCGCGGCGCGGCAGGCTTCGTCGACCTCACCGACGAGCCCGCGCGCCATCGACTGCGGAGCTGACCACGGACGTTCTGGCGATTCCGCTGGATGCGACGCGGTTTTCAAGCGCATCTGAAAGCCTTTCAGGGCATCCCGGGCATGAATCCGTCCGCGGCAACGCGGCGAAGTGCGCCCCATGAAGCATGCCGACATGCAGGTCGCCGAAGCGCTCGAAGCGGTGTCGCGTGCCGTGACGGAGTGGACCGTGGACCGCATGTTCACCGAGGACGCCTCGATGGAGGCGCGCTACGGTGCAGACGGAAGGCGGCTGTGGCGCAACGAGGTGCAGACGCGCCTTGCGCACCTTGCCGAGGCGATCGCTTCCGGCGAGCCACGCCTGTTCATCAGCAACGCGGCGTGGAGCAGGGCCGCATTCCTGGCCCGCGACATGGGCGAGGATGATCTTGCACGCAGCCTGCGCTGCATGGCTGCCGTGATCCAGGACAATGCGCCAAGCGACATCGCCGCGCACACCCGCTCGATCATCGATTCGTCGATCACCGAACTTGCCTGCGGTGCATTCGACAGCGAGAGCGTGATCGACCATCTTGGCGAGGACGGCACGCTGGCGCGTCTGTTCCTGCTGCAGCTGCTGCAACGCGACCGCGAGGCGGCGGAGCGCATCGTGCAGGACCTGCTCGAAGGCAACATGCCGCTGGCCAAGATCTACGAGCGCGTGATCGCACCGGCCATGAACGAGATCGGCCGCATGTGGCAGTTGCAGGAGGCCACGATCGCGGACGAGCACTACTGCACCGCCAGCACGCTCGCGATCATGGCGCGTCTGCGTGGACAGTTGCAGGCCAAGCCGTCGAACGGACTGCTGGCCATCACCTGCAGTTCGGGCGGAGACCTGCATGAACTGGGCATCCGCATGGTGAGCGACCTGTTCGAGCTGGAGGGTTGGCGCGTGGAATGCCTTGGCGCCAACATGCCCGCCGACGAGGTGGCTGAAGCCGCGGGTCCGCAGCCGCACCGTGGCCCCGCCAATCTGGTGGCGATCAGTGCCGGCACGCCACTGGCCATGCGCAGCGTGGCGCGACTTGTGCAGGCGCTTCGCGCAACCCCTCACGGACAACGCGTGGCCGTGATGGTGGGCGGACTGCCGTTCCATCTGGCCGATGGACTGTGGCGCACCGTGGGTGCCGACGGCTTTGCCTCCTCAGCCTCCGGCGCACCGACGCTGGGCCTGCAGTTGGTGAAGGCGCGCGCGGGCTCGGCGCACGCCTGAGCGCGCCGAGACACCG
>CAIPQY010000317.1 GCA_903867275.1 uncultured bacterium
CGCGTCGCGTGGCAACGCCGCTCCCGCAGCCATCCATCGCGGATCAGCCGTTCACCACGCGAACCACCGAGCTGGCGGGGTTCGACACCTTCCGGGTGCAGGTGGACCTGCAGATCGACGCGGCGGTGCTGGAGGTGCGTTCGGAGCAGCAGCCGTGGCGTGTGCTGGCCGAAGGCTCGATCGACACCGTGGTGCGCGCTGCGTTGCAGGCCGGCATCCATCCGGTCGAGTTCCGGAACGAGTTCGGCACCTGGCAGGTGACCTCGGATCCACGATTCCCGATGCTGTGCACGCGCCTGAATGGAGGCGTGGTGAACGTGCGCGGCATCCCATGATCGCCCACGCGGAGGCGTGGGGCCCGGTGCGCTCGCATCGGGCCTCACGCGCTTCGTGGACGCGCACGGCATGCAACTCGGCACGCGCATGCCCGTAGACTCGGGCCACATGCCCGATGCGGCCATCGATCTTGGATGCGTGCGAAAGACCTACAAGGGTCGCGTGCATGCCTTGCGCGAGGTGTGTCTGCGCGTGGAGGCGGGCGAAATCTTCGGTCTGCTCGGACCCAACGGTGCCGGCAAGAGCACGCTGGTCAAGATCCTGCTCACGGTGGTGCGACCCACCGAGGCGCGCGGCTCGATGCTGGGCCTGGCCATCGGCGACAAGTCGGCGCTTGCGCGCGTGGGCTACCTGCCCGAGCAGCACCGTCTGCCGCCGTATCTCACGGCCCGTCAGGCGGTGGAGTTCAGTGGTGCGTTGTCGGGCGTCTCGCGCGCCGACCGCCGTCGCCGTGCCGACAAGCTTCTTGATCAGGTCGGCCTTCGCGACTGGAAGGATCGTCGCGTCAGCGCCTTCAGCAAGGGCATGCGTCAGCGCGCGGGTCTGGCGGCGGCGCTGGTGAATGATCCGCAGCTGGTGTTCCTGGACGAACCCACCGACGGCGTGGATCCCGTGGGTCGCAAGGAGATCCGCGACCTGCTGCTGCAGATGCGAAGCGAGGGCCGCACCATCTTCCTGAACAGCCATCTGCTCAGCGAGGCCGAGCAGGTGTGCGATCGCGTTGCCATCCTGCTGCAGGGTCGCGTGGTGAAGCAGGGCAGTCTGGCCGATCTGCAGCGCGAGGGTGCGCGTCAGGTGCTGGTGGTGCGTTGGCCCGCAGCGCCGCGCGATCTGCCGGGTTGCGATCCGGGCGCAACGATCGATCCAACCGATGCCGCAGTGCATCGGCACGTGATTCCCTCGCTCGATACCGCGGCGGCGCAGCCGGCCATCGATGCGGCGCGTGCGGCTGGCGCATCCATCGTGTCGCTCACGCCGCAGCGCGAACGGCTGGAGGATCTGTTCATGAAGGCGGTCACCGATCCGCTCACCGGGCTGCCGCTGCCACCGGGGGCCGCGTCATGACGGCGTTCATCGCCATCCTGGTGGACACCTATCGCGAGCTGGCCAGCAAGCGGCTGTTCTGGCTCAGCATGGCGCTGTCCGGACTGGTGGTGCTCAGCTTCGCGCTGATCGGCATCAACGAGAAGGGCATGAGCATCCTCGGCTGGACGCTCGAGATCCCGTTCATCAACAGCACGCTGATGGACGCTTCGGACTTCTACAAGCTGGCCTTCTACGCGCTGGGTGTGCGCTTCTGGCTGGCCTGGCTGGCGTGCCTGCTGGCGCTGGTGGCAAGCGCGGGACTGTTCCCCGAACTGGTGTCGAGCGGCACGGTGGAGACGCTGCTCGCCCGGCCCATCGCGCGTTGGCGGCTGTACGTGTTCAAGTTCACCGGCGGTCTGCTGTTCACGGCGCTGCAGGTGATGGTGTTCTGCACCGCCAGCTTCGTGGTGATCGGCGTGCGCGGCGGCGCGTGGGAGCCCGGCCTGTTTCTGGCCGTTCCCATGGTGGCGCTGCTGTACTCGTACCTGTTCAGCGTGTGCGCGCTCATCGGCACCGTCACGCGCAGCGGCATCGCGGCGCTGCTGCTCACCGTGCTGTTCTGGGGCTTCCTGTTCACGCTGAACACCAGCGAGCAGATGGTGAACAGCTTCCGCATCGCCAAGATCGAGGAGCGCAGCGCGATCGATCGCCTGATGGACACGCGCCGGCAGAAGGATGCCAACGCCGACGTGAGTGATCTGGAGCAGGAACGCCAGAACGCCGAGGACGCGATCCGTCCGCTCACCACGGCGCACCGCATCCTGTTCGCCGCCAAGACGATCCTTCCGAAGACCGACGAAACCGTGGCGCTTGTGCAGCGCTGGACCACCGAGGCCGCCAACCTGCAGGGCGTGGCTTCGGAGGATGACGAAGCGGACAAGCCCGCCGCGAGCCCGCCACGCCGTCGCGGTCGCGGCAACAACTTCGGAACGGTGCGTGCCAAGGAGCGTGATGTGCTGGCAGCCATCGAGAAGGAGCAGCGCACCCGCGGGGTGCCGTGGATCCTGGGCACATCGGTCGCGTTCGAGGCGGTGGTGCTGCTGATCGGCTGCCGCATCTTCGCGCGGCGCGACTTCTGAACCTGCGTCAGCGCACGCCCAGTTCGCGCGCGCGGTCGCGTGCGGCGATGGCCGCGCGTTCAAGCAGCGACTCGAAGCCGCCTTGCTGCAGCACCGCCAGCGCCGCCGCGGTGGTGCCCGCGGGGCTTGTCACGCTGGCACGCAGTTCGGCGGGTGGAACCTGGCCATGTCGCCACGCCGCCGCGGCGCCTTCCGCCGCGCTCACCGCGAAGGCGCGTGCGGCCTCGGCCGGCACGCCCATGCGCGTGGCCGCCGCCTCCATCGCCTCGATGAACAGGCACGCGTAGGCCACGCCCGATGCGCCGCATGCGGTGGCGGCATCCAGATGCGCCTCGTCGATCTCGATCACCGGCCCGATGGCGCCGAACAGCGTGCGCGCGAAATCGGCTTCGGTCGCGGGCACCTCGGCGCCCATCGACAACGCCGTGGTGCTCGCGCCCACGGTGGCCGCCACGGTGGGCATGGCGCGGATCACGTGCGTTGCGCCAAGTTCACGGGCGATCGCGGCGCGGCTCCATCCAGCCATCACGCTGATCACCGTGGTGTTGGCGTGCAGGCGTGCTCGATGCGCGGTCACGGTGCCGAATGCCTGCGGCTTCACGGCCACCAGCACGCGACAGGCCTCGGTCAGCGCCTGCTCGATGGGCATGGTGCGCAGTCCCGCGGCCTTCGCCTCGGCCATCCGGGCTGGATCCGCGTCCACCGCCACCATGTCGGCGGCCTGCAGCGTGCCCGACCGCAGCACGCCGCGCGCGATCGCCGACCCAAGTCGTCCGAATCCGATGATGGTGACCGCGCTCATGCGGGCATTGTGACAGCCGCGCCCGCCAGTCGTCGACACGGCGACACGATTGGATCCCCGGGCATCGCTGCTATCCTGTTCTCCTCATGTCCGCCCCAGCGCTTGTCACCCTGGACTTCGAGGAGCCGGTCGCCGAGATCCAGCGGCAGATCGACTCCCTGCAGCAGAAGCCCGACGCGTCCAAGTTCGCCGACGAGATCGCCACGCTGAAGCATGCGCGCGACAGCCTGCTCACCAAGACCTACGCCAACCTGTCCCCGTGGCAGACCGTGCGCGTGGCGCGCCATCCGCAGCGCCCGCAGACGCTTGACTACATCCGCATGATCTGCCGCGACTGGTGCGAACTGCACGGCGACCGCCGCTACGGCGACGATCCCAGCATCGTCACCGGCTTCGCGCGCATCGGCAGCATGAAGTGCCTGGTGGTGGGCCATCACAAGGGCCGCACCACCGAAGAGCGCATCAAGTGCCGCTTTGGCTGCGCCAATCCCGAGGGTTATCGCAAGGCCATGCTGAAGATGGAGCTGGCCGAGAAGTTCCGCCTGCCCATCGTCACGCTCATCGACACGCCGGGCGCCTACCCGGGTCTGGACAGCGAGCAGCGCGGCCAGGCCGAGGCCATCGCCGTGAACCTGCGCGAGATGAGCCGCCTGCGCACGCCGATCGTCTGCGCCGTGATCGGCGAGGGCGGCAGCGGTGGCGCGCTTGGCATCGGCGTGGGTGATCGCGTGGCCATGCTGCAGTACAGCTGGTACTCGGTCATCAGCCCCGAAGGCTGCGCCGCCATCCTGTGGAAGAAGGCCAACGAGCAGACCAACACTGCGGCCGCCACCGCGCTGGCCCTGACTGCCGAGGCCAATCTCAAGAACGGCCTGGTGGACGCGGTCATCCCGGAGCCGCACGGTGGCGCGCATCGCGACCCACAGGCAACCGCCGATCGGCTGCAGGGCTGGATCGTTGATTCGGTCCGAGAACTGCAGCGCGTGGCACCGGAAACCCTCGTCAGACTGCGCTACGAAAAGTTCCGCGCCATCGGGTCCGTGAAGCAGGCAACCTGAGTCGGGGGTTTGATCGCTGCTCGCTTTTGCCTTTCCCATGCGAGCCAGCAAACCCACGGCGTTCAGATTCCATGTTTCCTTGCATTCGAGGACCTTGGCGTTTGACCTCGTGTGGTTACGGGATATGGTGCACCCGGAGCAATCGGAACAGGGCAACTTGGGGAGCAGGACAAGGGTGCGCCCGATCAGGCGACGCCTTGATGCGTGTCTTCGCATCGCCTGGTCAACAACTCGGTGGAGTGGCCCGTGTCCGACTTGGTTCCCCCGGCCAGCGTTTCGCTGTCCCAGCTATTTGAAAGCATCTACGGTCGCCTGAAGGACCTCAGCACCCTGTGCATGCGCACGCAGCCGTCGGGGCACACCCTGCAGCCCACCGCTGTGGTGCACGAAGCCTTCCTGAAACTCGCTGACCGTGATCCCTCGGAATTCCAGGGCCAGGAGCATTTCATGGCCACTGCGGCCACCGTGCTGCGCTCCGTGCTCGTGGACCATGCGCGCCGCCGCCACGCCAAGAAGCGTGGCAGCGCAAAGTGGAAGGGCAGCACCGACGAATTTGAGCCCACCGATCCCACCGTGGAGGTTGGCGGACTGCTCGTCCTTGAGGATGCGCTGAAGGCCCTTGCTGAAAATGATCAACGCAGTGCCCGCGTGGCCGAGCTCCGCATCTTCGGCGGACTGAGCATGGAGCATGTCGCGCGTCTGCTCGACATCAGCCTGTCCACTGCCGATCGTGACTGGCGTGTCGCCAAGGCGTGGCTCGAGAAGGAATACGAAGTGAATGTGCGCCTGCTGGCCCGAGAGGAGGCAGCATGAGCATTGCCGCTGCCCCAGCCGATCGTTGGTCCATCGTGCGCGGTCTGTTCGAGGCCGTGTCCGCGCTTGGGTCGACGCAGCGCAGCGGGTTCCTGGATTTCGCCTGCCCGGATGTAGCCATCCGCGCCGAGGTGGAGTCGCTGCTCGAGGGCCACGAGGCCTCGAGCGATTGGGACATGCCCTGCGATCGTCGCGTCGAGGATGCGACCGAGCAGCTCCCCGAGATCTCGGGGTTCAGCATCGAGCGCCTGCTCGGCACGGGTGGCGCCGGCAGCGTGTATTCGGCGCAGAGCGCGGCCAGCGGACAGCGCGTGGCGATCAAGGTGCTGCGCACTGCCGCCGCCAACAGCCAGGCCGTGCAGCGCTTCCGCCAGGAGTGCCGCGCGTTGGCGCGACTGTCGCACTCGGGCATCGTGCAAATGATCGAGACCGGCGTGGCACGCGGTGGCGTGACGTACCTGGTGATGGAATTCGTGGAGGGGCAGTCGATCGATGCCTGGTTGCAGGCGAACCAGCCCTCTGCGGAGCGCTGCATCGACGTGATCCGCGATGTGCTGGCCGCGCTGGCGCACGCCCATGACGCCGGCGTGATCCACCGCGACATCAAGCCCCACAACGTGATGGTGACGCCCGAAGGGCGCGTGAAGCTTGTCGACTTCGGCGTGGCACGCCTGAGCAGCGACGAGGGTCGCCGCACCGGCTTCCGCACCGAGACAGGCCATCTGGTGGGAACGTTCGCCTACATGAGCCCGGAGCAGGCCGATGGTCGCAGCGAGCGCATCGGCGTGGCCAGCGACGTGTATCAGGCGGCGCTGCTGCTGTTCGAGATGCTGGCTGGCCGACTGCCCTACGAGGCGGATGGTCGCAGCGCCGCGGGCCTGCTGCGTGCGGTGCTGATGGACGAGCGCATGCGCCTGGACGCGATTCGCCCCGAGATGGATGCGGGCCTGAGCGATCTGCTGGATCGCGCCCTGTCGATCGACCCGGCGCGGCGCCCACAGTCCGTCAGGCAGCTTGATGCCGAACTCGCGGCACTGTGCGTGTTCGACCGCTGAGCGCTTCTCTCCCCTTCACCTTCAGGCGCTTCGTCTGTCCATTTTTGGCCCGTGTTCGGGCGCGTCGTGATCAGCCCGCGTTGCGCTTGCCGGTTCGCAGACCCAGCGCTTCCATGCACGGGCGACCCGCGCCAATCAGCAGCGACGCGTGGCCCGTCACGATCGCGGTGAGCATGTATCGACCGGGCGCAAGCACCAGGTCCTGCGCATCCGGGCCGCGCGCGATCACGTCGGGCACCATCAGCGAGCCGAATCCATCCCACACGCTCGCTTCCACGTCGCGTCCCTGCGCAAGGGCCCACAGCGGCATCGTCGCGCCGTTCGGGTTCTGCACAAGCCAATGAACCTCGATTTCCGCCTGTTCCGGTCCGGCCATCGCCGCGTGGAAGTGGTCTTCCGCCATCAGCAGCGTGACGCCGGCACCCGAGTCATCGGGCCGCAGCGTGAGGGTGCGCGGATCGCCGGTCACCTGCAGGATCTCGCGGCGAACCTGCGGTTGTCCGGGCAGGCACACCACCATGTCGCCCTGGATGGGGCGAATGCGTCGCTCGGGGGAGCGTGTTGCGTCAAGGATGTGTTTGCGGCGTAGCACTCACAGACAGAAACGCGTTTTCGGGGTGGGTTCCGTCAGGATCCAATGAATTTGGTTCACAAATTCCTGCAACACAGAATCTTGTGCATTTCTCGAACAGGCATGACGGGTTCTGCGGCTGGATGTCGTTTTCATTGGTGCACCGACCCGTCCGCCCCCTTTTGCGGGCTGGTCCGGAACCCGCACTTGGGCCGAATCCTTGGTCGGCCACCCCCGGCGTCCCCTCTTTCGCCGGGGGTTTTGCTTTTTGGTGCCTGCGCGGGGCTTTGCGGGCCACCGTTTGACTCTCATCCGAAGGCCGCTGATAATTGCGGGCTCGCCGTACCTCGCCCAGCGGGGGTCCCGGTTCCACGCCAATCCAACCACCCCACGGAACCACAGACGTGCCATCGAAGAAGCCAGTCAAGAAGCCGACCCCCAAGGGCAAGGCCGTCAAGCCCGCCGAGACCACCAAGTCCAAGCCGGCAAAGCCCGCCAAGGCCGCCGAGGCGAAGCCCGCCAAGCCTGGCATGAAGCCCATCAACACATCCAAGCCGGTGGTCGCGGTGGTGCCGTCGTCTCCGCCGCCGCCGACGAAGAAGCACCCCAACCGCGTGCCGCCGCCGCCCATCGGCAAGAACGCGCCGCGCCCCATGCCCAAGAAGGAGCCGGTGGAGGAGAAGGGCAAGAAGACGCCGAAGATCGACTACTCCACCGCGCTCAGCGTGGCGAAGGTGGCCGTCTCCCAGAAGGCCGACAGCGCCGGCTACGTGATGGTGAATGGCCGTCGCGTGCGCATGCTCAGCGCCAAGGCCGCGGTGATCAGCAAGAAGAAGTCGAAGGCCTCCGACGCCGCCAAGGCGAAGGCCGAGGAAGAGGTGGATGTGTCTTCGATCCGCACCAAGCTTCCCGCCAAGGACCTCGAGCAGTACCGCGAGGTGCTCATGCGCAGTCGCTACGAGCTGATCGGCCGCGTGGACAACCTCGAGGACGAGGCGCTGCGTTCAAGCGGTGGCAACCTGAGCAACATGCCGCTGCACATGGCGGATGTGGGCACCGACACCTTCGATCAGGAATTCGCCCTGAACATGGCCGCCAGCGATCGCGAGAAGTTGAACGAGATCGACGCTGCGCTGCAGCGCATCCGTGACCTCACCTACGGCGTGTGCCAGCTCACCGGCAAGCCCATTCCGAAGGCGCGTCTGGATGCCAATCCGCTGGCCAAGTACACCGTGGAGGCCGCTCGCCTGATCGAGCGCGGCGTGGCGCGGTGAGCGACGGTGGCGTCGGCGCTTCGGATCGCGGGGCGCTGGCCACGAAGGCGTCGCTCGCGTCGCAGCCCGCCTGGCGATCACGCAGCGCGTGGTTCACCCTCCTTGCGGTGACCATCCTTGGTCTGTCGATCGATCTTGGCTCCAAGGCGTGGGCCTTCCGAACCGTGGCCGGTGAGCCGGTCGAACTGCAGTACGACGAGATTGCGGGCAATCCGGCCTACCGGTTGCCCTGGCACAACGGTGTGCATGCGCTGCCCGCCGACCTGCTCGACTTTCGACTGGTGCTGAACCATGGCGCGGTGTTCGGACTTGGTCAGCAGAAGCGGGGCGTGTTCATCGCCTTCACGGCGATCGCGGTCATTGCCGCGGTGGGCGTGTTCGGGTGGTGGACCACCGCGAGTGCGCGACTGGCGCATGTCGGCATCGGACTGGTGCTGGCGGGGGGGCTGGGCAACCTGTACGACCGGCTGCTGTTCGGCGCAGTGCGTGACTTTCTCTACATGACGCCGCGGTGGCATCTGCCGTGGAGTTTGCGCTGGCCGGGCGGCAGCGACGAACTCTTCCCGTGGGTGTTCAATGTGGCGGACATGCTGCTGCTCGCTGGCATGGCCATCCTGCTGCTCACGGCGAATCGGCCGGAGGCGAAATCGGCAGGATCGACTGAGCCAGGGGCTGCGGCGAATCCGTGAGCTGCATCGCGGCGCTCACCTCGTAGGGCCCGACCGCGGTGCGACGGATCGACAGGCAGTGACCGAGCAGTCCAAGCGACTTCGCCAGATCGCGCGCCAGACTTCGCACATAGAAACCCTTCGCGCAACGGATCGACAGGCGTGCCACGGGCCACGTGTAGTCGAGCAGCTCGATCGCGTGCACGGTCACGTCGCGCTCGGCGGGTTCCACCGCCTCGCCCTTGCGCGCCAGGTCGTAGGCGCGACGTCCCGCGATCTTCACCGCGCTGAACGCGGGCGGCGCCTGCCGGATCGTGCCCTTGAACTTCAGCAGCGCCTCTTCCACCTGCGCGCGCGTGGGCGGCGTGGTCGATGGATCCACGGGCACGCGTTCGGCCTCGGTGTCCAGCGTCTCGGTGGTGGCGCTCAGGTCGATCTCGGTCTCGTAGCGCTTCTCCATGCCCATCAGGCGCGGAATCTCCTTGGTGGCGCGACCGATGGCCACCACCAGCACGCCGGTGGCCAGCGGATCCAGTGTGCCGGCATGGCCGGCCTTGGCGCCGCCAAGCAATCGGCGCACGCGTTCCACGGCGCGCATGCTGGTCATGCCATGCGGCTTGTCCACGACCAGGATTCCTTGCAGTGCTGCGTCCATTGGGCGGGGCAGTTTCGCAGAATTCGCGAAGGCGTGCTCGCGCATGCGCGTCTGGGTCGTTTGGATCTGCGCGCGTGGCAGGTACCATGCCCGAGCGTGCCAGCGACACGACAGATCATCGGCAAGGATCGTTGCCCAACTCCGGTGGCCGCCCTCACGACGGCGTGGATGGCGCTGTTGCTTGCGGCCGGCGCAAACGCTGGCTGGCTGTTCTTCACGCTCACGAAGGCGGGCCTGCAGTTCCGTGATGCGGAGAAGGCGGCATTGGACAGCGCCGAAACCGGCCGCGTGATGGCGGGGGTTCTGGCGCAGCCCGGGTTCCTGCTGGTGTTCGCCGTGGGCCTGATCGTGGGACCGATCTGCGCGTGGCTGCTGGTGCGGCAGGCGCGTGGTCTGGCATCGCTGGCGGGTCATCTGCGTGTGGCAGGCGCGGCACTGCTGTTCGCGTCATCCCTCGGCGCCGGACAGATGGTGCTCGCCAAGCGCCTCGCCGATCTGGCCATGGAGCGAACCGGCGCGCTGGTGTCGCACGACCAGGCCAAGGCCGATCAGGTGCGTGGCGAGCTGGACCGTCTCCATGACTGGAGCGAGAAGATCTACGGCGGCCAGATCATCTTCGTGGCGCTGGGCATGGTGCTGATGGCGCGCCCGACCACGCTGCGCGACGATCCGGCTTCGGAAGCCTGAACACGCACGGGGTCCGGCGCGGCTACGCTTGCTGCCCCAACTGGAGAACCCATGCGCATCGCTCTTGCATCTGGTGATGGAATCGGTCCCGAGATCATGGACGCAACCCTCGACCTGCTGCGCGCGGCCGGTGGCCTGCACGGCGTCGATCTGGTGCCTGTCGAAATGGGCAAGTCGGTGTTCGATCGCGGCGAAACGCGCGGCATGACCGATGCCGCGATCGCCACCGTGGAGGCATGCGGCCTGCTGCTGAAGGGCCCCATGGAAACGCCCAAGGGCGGCGGCGGCAAGTCGATCAACGTCACCGCCCGCAAGATCTGGAACGCCTTCGCAAACCTGCGCCACTTCCGCACGCTGCCCGGCGTGATGACGCCCTACAGCCGCTCGGGCATCAGCGTGGACTTCTTCATCGTGCGCGAGAACATCGAGGACACCTACGGCGGCATCGAGCATCGGCTCTCGAACGACGTGGTGCAGTGCAAGCGCCTCATCAGCGCGCCAGGCAGCGACGCCGTGCATCGATTCGCGTTCGAGACGGCGCGGCGACTGGGCATCAAGAAGGTGCACTGCGGTCACAAGGCCAACATCATGAAGATGACCGACGGCCTGTTCCTGGAGCGCTTCAAGGCCGTCGCGGCGGACTATCCGGAGATCGAGACCGCCGACGTGATCGTGGACGCGCTGTGCATGAATCTGGTGATGAAGCCGCAGCAGTACCGCATGATCGTGCTGCCCAACCTGCAGGGCGACATCGTGAGCGATCTCGCCGCAGGCCTGGTGGGCGGTCTGGGCTTCGCTCCCAGCGCCAACATCGGCAATCACATCAGCATCTTCGAGGCGGTGCACGGCACGGCCCCGGACATCGCGGGCCAGGGCATCGCCAATCCCTGCTCGCTCATCCTCAGCACCATCATGCTCATGCGCCACATCGGCAACATGGGCACCGCGGCGCGCCTCGAGAACGCGCTGCTGGCGTCGCTGGAGCAGGGCGTGCGCACCGGCGACTTCGGCGATGCCGCCAAGCCCGCGCTGGGAACGATGGAGTTCGTGAAGCAGGTCGCGCAGCGGCTCGGCCAGAAGCCCACGCTTGGGCCTGCCGTGCCCGACGCCGAGGATCACCTCACCTTCAAGCCGCCGGTGAAGCCGTTCGCTTCGGCTGCGGTGCAGACCTTCGGCACCCGCGAGACGCGCGTGGTGGGAGCCGACGTGTATCTGGATGCAAGCGAGGGCGTGGCCACGCTCGCGCCCGCCCTGGAGTCGCTCGCCAAGGACACGCCATGGAAACTCACGCTGATCTCGAACCGCGGCACGCAGGTGTGGCCGACCGGCAGCGTGTACACCGACTGCGTGGACTACTGGCGCGCGCGTTTCGAGCGCCGAGCCGATGCAGGCGAGGTGGGGCAGGCGCAGACGCTGGCGCTGCTGCAGTCGATCGCCACCAAGTACACCATCTGCAGCTACGAGTTGCTGCGCACCTTCGATGGCAAGCCGGGGTTCTCGATGGCGCAGGGTCAGTGATGTCCAGTCTGGGGGACAAGCTGCGCGAACACACGGATCGGCATTGGCACGCGCGCTGTCTCACCTGTGCCGCATGCTTTCCGTTTCCGGGCATCCGCTACAAGGCCTTCGGGCGACCGGTGAAGATCCTGCGCTGCCCGGCCTGCGCGCGATGGCGTTGCTGCATCGTGGAGCCCAAGCCGAAGGACCCGGCAGCGTGACTCGCCCAAAAAGCGAAGAACCGGAAGGCAGCTGCCTTCCGGTTCCGAGCATCTGAGTCGGGCTGACAGGATTTGAACCTGCGACCTTTTGACCCCCAGTCGCCCAGCAAGGAATCGAGATATGGCACTCGACGCAGATGACGGTCCTTCTCATCACCGCCCACGCTTTCGGCTTGTCTCCGGCTTGTCTCACGACCCGACCGACCCGGTCGGTGATGCACGCGTCGAGCTCTCCGAGGAGCGGCGGGACTTCGACGTGCCCCGCGTCGGCGGGAAATCGGGATTTTTCCCACTTTCCCTGACGGCCTCGGGGCGTGCATTACGTTTATGACAGGGAGACCCCAGCCGAGCGGATGTTCTGCCG
>CAIPQY010000318.1 GCA_903867275.1 uncultured bacterium
ATCGGCTTGATCGGCATCGCCATGGCCGGGCCGCTCGCGACCGGTTGGAGTGGATCACGCGCCACGCGTGATCAGTGGATCGTGATCGACGATGGGGCCACCAGTGCGGAGCGGCTGCCGGATGGTTCGACCATGCTGGATCACCTGAAGCAGCAGGCATTGCAGGCGATCGACGCGCTGCGCGAGGCGGATCGCGTGGCGCTGGTCACGACCACGCAACCAGCCACCGTGGTGATGCAGCCCACGGGCGATCTGGCGCATGCGCGCACCATGGTGATGCAATTGGGCACCCATGCCGTGCGTGGAGACCTGCGCGGTGCGCTGGAACAGTGCCTGCCTGCTGCATCGGATGCAATCACCGAGCGCCGCGATGTGCTGGTGCTGAGTGGATGGCGTCGAGGCAGCGTGGATCCGGATCAACCCGTGCCAGGTGCGTGGCTTGATCGTGCGCGCAACGTGACATGGCGAAGCGCGCGTTCTCTTGATGCCGCACCCGGCAACAGGTTCATCCGCGATGTGCGCGTGGGTCGCAGCACCGGTGAAGTGCAGGGCAACAGGGATGTGCCGCTGCGCGTGGATCTGGTGCGAACGGGCACCACACCCGCATCCGATGGCGTGGTGGTTCGCAACGCCGCAGGCGATCCACTGGGTCGAGCCGATGTGCGTTGGTCGGATCAGGCAACCGAGAACCAGTTCGATCTGGTGGTGAAGCCCTCTGGCGATGGAACCATGCAGCTGGAGTCGACGCCCGACGCCCAGCCACTGGATGACTCGATGTCGCTGGTCGCGCCGCCAACAACCACGCCACGCGTGGTCATCGTGGGTCGACGCGGTGGCGACATGGATCTGGTGCAGATGCCGGCATCCACATGGATCCAGCGTGCACTGGAAGTGACCGGCATGCAGCCGCAGGAGATCGATCCAGCCTCGCTCGCGCTGCGACCACCCGTTGATGCCGAAACCGTGATCGTGTGTCGCCCCGACCTGCTGGATGCCGCGGGTTGGTCCTGGCTTGGCCAGTTTGTCCGCGATGGCGGCACGACCATGCTGATGCCGCCACCAGAGGGTTCATCGCAGGCATGGATGTCCGAACTGGATCGATCGGTCGGCGTTGCGCTGCGTGTGGAGGATCGCACGGTGGATGCGTTGGTGCGTCTGGCCCCGCGTCAACCGCGCTCACCGTTCTTCGCGTTGCTTGGTGCCGAGCTGGATGCGCTCGCCGAGCCGGTGAGCATGCAGCGGCACGTGCGGTTTGTTCCGGACACGTCTCGGGACACCGTCGCGCTCGCGTTCGACCAGGGTGACGCCGCGATGTTGATCACGCATCCGCGCGAAGGTCATGGACTGGTGATGGTTCTCGCGTTCACGCCCGAACTGTCGTGGACCGATCTGCCGCTGAAGCCGTTCATGGTGCCGCTGTTCCAGGAGGCGGTCCGCGCCGGCCGCGTGATGGTGTCATCGCAGCGTGATTTCCGCGCGGGCGAGGTGGCGTGGCTCGGTTCAACCGCACGCAACGGCCTGCTGATGCCGCGCACGACCGGTCAACCAACCATCGAGATCGACGCCGAGGGACGCACGCGCCAACCCATTCCCGCACCAGGCCTGTGGAAGGTGAAGCAGCGAGATGGACGCGAGCGGTGGATCGCGGTGCGACTGGATCCCGTCGCCGCCAGCATCGAGCGCGTGGATGATGCGTCGATCGAGGCGTGGCGTCGTGGCGTCGGTTCGTGGCGATGGTTGGGGGATTCCGGCGATGCGGATGCGGTTGCGCAGGGTCTCGATTCACCCTGGACCCTTCCCCTGCTCTGTGTCGCCATGATGTGCCTGCTTGCCGAAAGCATCCTGTCCAGGTTCGGAAGCCCGCGCGCGCAGGTTGACGGCAAGGCGGTGACGGCATGAACAAGCTGCTGCTGGAATGGCTCGATGTACCATCCAATCTGGTTGATCAGACCTGGCATGTGGTGCTGCAGCGGCCGTGGCCGACATGGCTTCAGGTGCTGGTGCTGATGGCGCTGATCCTGTCGGCGTGGTGGTCGTACATGGGTCTGCGCGGTTCACGCATGGCACGCGGCGCGCTTGGAACGCTTCGCCTGTGCACCCTTCTGCTGCTTGCATGGCTGCTGATGGGTCCGGCCATCGAGTGGCCGCGTGAGCGTGTGGAACAGGATCGACTGCAGATCGTGGTGGACCGCACGCTGAGTCTGCAGGTGAAGGATGAGCATGACGCACAGGGTGCGCGCTGCAGTCGCGACGATCGCGTGCGTGGCATCCTGCGCGAACCGGTGTGGAGCGCGTTGCAGAAGGAACATGACATCGCATGGTTCGCCATGTCATCGGGCGCGGTGCCCATGTCGGATCCAACCACGCCACCCGATGCCTTGGGGCGTCACACATTGATGGCCGCGGCGCTGCAGGATGTGCTTCGACAGTCGGGCAATCATCCGATCAGCGCCATCGTGCTGCTGTCGGATGGACGGAGTCAGGACACCATCGACGCCGACACGATCCGACGCCTGAAGGCGCAGTCGGCACCGGTGTTCGTGGTGCCGCTCGGTGATCCAGCTGGCGTGGCGGATCGCGCCGTCACCGAAGTGGAGTTTCCGCAACGCGCCTTTCCAAAGGACCGCGTGCCTGTGCAGGTCACCGTGACCAGTGGTGACAGCGCACCCGTCCGCATCGCGCTTCGTGATCGATTGACCGGCGTGGTGCTTGACGAGCGAACCGAGCAGCCCGGGCAGGATCGCCGCATTCGCGTCACCCTGACCGGTGATCGTGCCAAGGCCGGCGAGGCCGATTGGGAGGTGGCGCTGCTGCCCGAAGGACAGGATGCGGATGCCTCGAACGATGCGCGACCCGTGTCGGTCACCTTCATGGATCGGCCACTGCGCGTGCTGTATGTGGATGGATGGCCCCGGTGGGAATATCGCTATCTGAAGAACATCCTGCTGCGCGAAGAGGGTGTGGAGAGCTCGGTCATGCTGCTCTCCGCCGACCGTGACTTTGCGCAGGAGGGAACCGCTCCACTTGCACGCTTGCCGGCCACCAAGGAGGAGTTCGCGCCGTTCGATGTGGTGGTGATCGGCGATGTGCCCGGTGGATTCCTGGATGATGCGCGACAGCGCCTGCTTCGCGAGCATGTGGCCAAGCGTGGAGCGGGTTTCCTGTGGATCGGTGGCGAGCGAAGCACGCCAGGATCATGGGTCGGCACGCCGCTGGAAGACCTGCTTCCATTCCGCGGATCACTGGATCTGGTGCGGTGGGATGAGCCGGTGTCGATGCAACCCACACCCCTGTCGCAACGGCTTGGATTGCTGCAGCTCGAGGATGGGGAGCCGTCGTGGCCAGCCGCACTGGGCGTGCCGGGCGAACCATGGTCGCATCTGGAGTGGGCACAGCGAATCGATCCGGCACAACTCAAGCCGACCGTGGAGACATGGGCCACCGCGCAATCCATCTCCTCCAGCACAGGCAAGCGCGTGACCAGCGCACCATTGGTTGTCTCCATGCGCTTTGGTGCCGGCAGCGTTGCCTATGTCGGCACCGACGAGACATGGCGATGGCGGCACGGTCTTGGTGAGACGCTGCCGGAACGATTCTGGGTGCAGATCATCCGGCATCTCGCGCGAAGCGGCCTGCGCAGCGACGCATCCGGTCCGACACTGGAAGTGGAACCATCCTCCGCAGCCGTGGATCAACCCGTTCGCGTGGTGCTGGATGGATCCACCAGTGTGGACACGGATCAGATCACGGTGGAAGCGCGTCGCGCCGATGGTGGTGAGGTGATCGAGGTGCAGCTGAAGCCCGAGGGTGGCGGCCGATTCGCCACAGCCTGGTCTGCGCCACGCGAAGGTGTGTGGTCGCTGCATGTCACGCAGCCCACCATGCCTGGTGCCAACACCGCACGGCTGGATGTTCGAAGCGAGGAGCCC
>CAIPQY010000319.1 GCA_903867275.1 uncultured bacterium
CAGCAACGCGAAACTGGCCGCGTGACTTTCCGGAAAGCCGTAGCCCGAGAAACCCTTGATCTGCGTGAACACCTGCTGCGCAAAGCGCTCGCTGTAGCCGTTGGCCAGCATGCCCTGCGTGAGCCGCTCGCCGAACTGCGCCAGCTGGTTGCCGCGCCGCTTCCACGCCGCGATGGCCCGGCGCAACTGATCCGCCTGCCCCGGCGTGAACCCCGCCGCCACCACCGCCAGCGTCATGGCCTGCTCCTGGAACAGCGGCACGCCAAGCGTGCGCCCAAGCACACGCTCGATGCGCGCGTCGGGATAGGTGATGGCCTCCTGTCCCGCGCGTCGTCGCAGATACGGATGCACCATGTCGCCCTGGATCGGCCCGGGCCGCACGATGGCCACCTGCACCACCAGGTCGTAGAAGCGGCGCGGCTTCAGGCGCGGCAGCATGCTCATCTGCGCGCGGCTTTCGATCTGGAACACGCCCACCGTGTCGGCGCGGCACAGCATGTCGTAGGTCGCGGTGTCTTCGGATGGAATGTCGTGGAAGGCCAGCGTGCCGGGTTCGGGGCGCGCCTGATTGACCAGGTCGAGGCACTTGCGGATGCAGGTGAGCATGCCGAGCGCCAGCACATCCACCTTCATCAGGCCCATTGCATCCAGGTCGTCCTTGTCCCACTCGATGATGGTGCGCGCATCCATGGCCGCAGGACGAATGGGCACGATCTCGTCCAAGCGCCCCTCGCTCATCACGAAGCCACCCACATGCTGCGACAGGTGGCGCGGAAATCCCTCGAGCTGCGCAGCCATGCGAAGCACGCGCGCCTCCAGCTGGTCGAGCGGCTGCACCGGCACCGATTGGCCGTGGCCAGCGGCGAGCCTGGTGATGGCGTCGTTGTGGCGCACGGTGCTGCGCGTGGCCACGCCCCGATCCAGCGCTGCTTCGGCGCGGGCCTCGATTTCAGCCGCATCCTCCGATGCCGCCTCGCGTGGATCCGCCATGTGGCGATCCACCTGCTTCGCCAGCCGCTCCACCGCATCCAGCGACAGCCCAAGCGCCTTGCCCACATCGCGCACCGCCGAGCGCCCACGCCAACGCACCACCTCGGCGCACAACGCGGCACGGTGCCTTCCCCAGCGCTGGTAGATCCACTGGATCACCTCCTCGCGACGCTCATGCTCGAAATCCACATCGATGTCGGGCGGCTCGTCGCGCTCGCGGCTGATGAAGCGCTCGAACAGCGTGTCCATACGATCTGGATCCACCGCCGTGATGCCAAGGCAGAAGCACACCGCGCTGTTGGCCGCCGCGCCGCGACCCTGGCACAGGATGCCGCGTCCGCGCGCAAAGGCCACGATCTGCTGCACGGTGAGGAAGTACGACTCGTAACGCAGCTCGGCGATCAGCGACAGTTCATGCTGCAGGCGCTCGGCGATGGCGGTTGGCACGCCGCCGGGCCAGCGCTGCTGCGCACCCTGCATCACCAGCGCGCGCAGATGATCGGACAGCGACACGCCCGCCGGCGCGCAGTCGCCGGGATAGCGCCAGCGCACCTGATCCATGGCAAAGCCGGCGCACTTCGCCGCAACCTGCACGCTGCGTTCCAAGGCCTGGGGCGCAAAGTCGAACAGCGCGTGCATGGCCTCGGCCGAACGCAGGTGCGCCTCGTGGTTGGCCGCCAACGCCGCGCCGCACGCCTCCACCGGCCTGCCCTGACGCACCGCGGTGAGCACATCGGCCAGCTCGCGCCGTGACGCATCGTGATAGCGCGGCAAATTGGTGGCCAGCGTTGCCACGCCCACATGCGTCGCCAGCGTGCAGGTTTGACGAAGGCGCAGCCATTCATCAGGCAGGCCCTGGCGCGTCAGTGTGATGGACAGTCGATCGCCGAAGATGCGCGCCAGGCCTTCCACCGACTCCAGAAACCACTGCTCGGCCAGCGCCACGCCCGGCGGCGGAATGACGGCGGCCATCAGCCCCTCGTGGCGCGTGAGCAGCGAACCGATGGCGCGGCGGCCCTGCACATGCCCGTCGCTGATCAAGCGACACAGGTTGGCCCAGCCACGCAGTTCGAAGGGCCACAGCAGCATGTGCACCGGCACCGCGCCGCGCACCGGTGCGTCGAACTGCAGACGCGCGCCCGCCACCAGCCGCACACCGCTTGTGCGCGAGGCTTCCAGTGCACGCACCAGCCCCGACACCGTGTCCAGGTCGCACACGCCCAGTGCCTGCGCCCCCTGCGCACGCGCGCGCTCGAACAGTTCATCCGCATGGCTGGCGCCCTGCTGGAAGCTGAAGTTGCTCATGCAGCCAAGCTCCACGAAGCCGCTCATGTCCAGGCTCCTTCAAGCCACCATGCCGCACCTTCGCGTCGCAGCCACCACCATGTGTCGCCCGCCAGCACGCGCCAGCGATCCTGCACGCCACGCTCGCCGCGCCACCAGGCCGCCGACACGCGCTCGGGGCCGTCATGCGCCTGCACCGAAAGCCATTGCCGCTGCAGCCACACGCGCATGGGGCGGCGGCGCGCATCGCATTCCACTTCGACGGGCTGCGCGGGGGCCACACGCACGCATGGACGCAACGCCGCAAGCGCATCCACAGGCATGTCGGGTGCGCGGGGCGAGATGGCCGAACCTTCGGCCACACGCATGTGCCACGCGCGTGCATCATCGGGGTCGGCCTGCGCATGCGGCAGACGCACCGACGCCGCACCCAACCTGCGCCGCAGCTGATCCAGCCATTCGCCCCAGCATGGGTCGGCACCGTCATCCAGCGCCGCTGCGCCTTCGATCAGTCGCCACTGACCAAGCCCAAGCGACGCGTGCACCAGGCTGCGCACC
Source organism: uncultured bacterium (assembly GCA_903867275.1). GTDB lineage: Bacteria > Planctomycetota > Phycisphaerae > Phycisphaerales > SM1A02 > SYAC01. The sequence goes on from CAIPQY010000319.1 coordinate 2,833, forward strand.
TGCACACCTTCAACACCCTGCGATGGATCGTGCCCCAGATGCACGCGTTCGATGTGCGGCTGCACCAGTCGCCATAGGTGCTGGCCGCGCCGCGTGGCACGCGCCAGACGCACTTCGAACACCGTGGGCGGCGCCGATGCGCGCACCAGCCGCACGCGCAGATGCCTGGTGCCAAGCCGCCTTCGCAGCAGCTTGTCGGCCAGTTGATGCACACAGTGCATGGTGGCCTGACGCACCGCCTCGGCCTGCGAGGTGGGGCCATCGAAGTCGATCGACGCGCGCACCGCGCCACGATGCCGGGTGCTGGGCAGGCGTTCGGCAAGCTGCCCAAGTGCCAGTTGCAGTCGCCGCCATGGCTCCGCGCCGAATCGATCGGCAAGCCCGCCAGCCGGCAGTTGCGCGCACTGACCGATGGTTCGCACGCCCATCTCGTGCAATGCCTGCACCACCTGCGGTTCCAGTCGAAGCAGAGCCAGCGGCGCATCGGCGCACCACGCAAGCGCGTCGCCCTGCATCACCTGCCATGGCGTGTGCGCGGCCGCCACCAGCGCAGCCGCGGTGCTGCAAGCCACCGCCGCCGTGGCATGCAGGCGAAGGCGCCGCATGTCCGCCTGCACGCGTGCCAGCAGCTGCGGCCAGCCTCCATGCACCTGCTCGCATCCGGTCACCTGCACGCACAACGCGTGCGGCCCAGGCGAACGCTCCACCACCGCGCGCGGACCATAGCGAAGGCACCAGCAGGCGAGGTTTGCCAGCGCGCGTGCGTCGGCAGCCGCGTCGAAGTCCACTTCCATGGCCTGACCGTTGCACTTTGAGCGAGCCGTGGCCAGCGAATCGCCGGGCTGCACGCCGAGCGTCAGTGCACGCTGACAACACGCAGGCACCACACGCGCACCATGCACGCTGGCCACCAGCAGCAACGGCGGTTGCGGTGCACCATCAGGCGGCCAGGCCTCCCGCCTTCGGAGCGATCGAATCGCCCTGTCCGCGGGCCACCATGGCAGCAGGATCGCCAGCATGCGTTCCATGCGAAGCCTCCCTTTCAGAAACCACCGCGCGGGCCGCAGGCATCCATGCCAGCGCCTGCTCCACACCGATGGCATCCATGCCTGCGCCGCGTTCCCACCAGTCACCCCAGCGCACCGGCGCCTGGGCCAGTTGCGGTGGCAAGCCCGCACGCACGCGCGTGAGTCGAGCGTTCCAGCGGGCGCCATCGGCGTCAGCCTCGCCCTGCACTATCCAGCGCAGCGATGCCGCCGAGGGTGCGCGCGCCTCGCTCATGGGTCGCAACAGCAGCGCCGGACACGCCGTGGCCGCCAGCTGCAATCGCCGCGTGGCGGTCAGATCAAGGCGCGCGCCATCGGCCACCACCAGCCATGCATCAGGCGCCTGCAGCGCCATCTCGGTGGCCCACAACCGGTCCGCCACACCCGCAGCATCCACGAACACGCTGGCCTGCCACAGGCGAAGATCCACGCGCTGTCGCCAACCACCACGCAAGCCACGCAGCGCGCCAAGCAACGCACGCGCGTGCGGCCATGCATGTCGACCCACCCACAGCACACGCGCGCGTGACGGCGCCTGCAGCACCACACGCCACGCCAGATGCAGCGCCAGGCTGAGGGCCGGCAGTCGCTGCGCCACCTCGTCATGCATGCCGAAGGCTTCGTGCACGCCACGCCACGGCAGGCCCGGTGAACCCTCGCAGCCATCGATCGCGGGCCAGCCCGTTGACAGGTGCGATGGCGCGCCGCCTTCGTGCGCCGCCTTTCGCGCCGCGCTGCCACTGGCCAGAATGGCCTGTGTTTCCTGCTGGATCTGGTGGAGGGCGTCCTTCATGTTTGGTATCTGTTAGGATACCGATGAAGGGCCCGTGGTCAAGGTTTGGCGTGGATCAAATCCGAAGTGATCTCGCTCACGCGCGAGCAGCCGGCAAGCGCCATGGCGAGCGAGAACTCCTCCATCAGCAGGCGCAGCACACGCTCCACGCCGGGCTGCCCCGCAGCGGCCAGGCCCCACAGCACCGGACGGCCCACCTGCACCGCCGTGGCGCCCAGCGCCAGCGCACGCAGGATGTCGGTGCCGCGACGGATGCCGCCATCCACCAGCACCGGCACGCGACCCGCAACCTTCTGCACCACTTCTGGCAGCGCCGTGGCCGGCGCCACCGCGCCATCCAGCTGCCGGCCGCCGTGGTTGCTCACCACCACGCCTGCGGCGCCATGCTCGATCGCCTTCACCGCATCGTCGCCGCGCAGCACACCCTTCACCAGCACGGGAATGTTCACCGCGGCGCGCAGCATGTCCAGGTCCTTCCATGTGAGCGACGCGTCGATGGTCCAGCCAAGCGCCGCACCGATGCCGCTGCCCGAGTGGCCCGTGGGCATGCCGGGGCGCTCCAGGTTCGCCATGCGCATGCCATCGGGCACGCGGAAACCGTTGTGAATGTCGCGCTCGCGCACGCCCCACACCGGCGTGTCCACGGTCACCATCAGCGCCTTGCAACCGGCCGCCTGCGCGCGCTGGGCGAGCGCACGTGTGAAACCGCGATCCTGACTGATGTAGATCTGCATCCACAGCGGCGCCGATGTGGCCTGCGCCACGGCTTCCACCGTGCAGGTGCTCAGGCTGCTCAACACCATGGGAACACCGCAGGCACCGGCGGCGCGTGCGGTGGCCACTTCCCCATCGGCATGGGCCATCTGATGCATGGCCGTTGGAGCCAGCAGCAGCGGCGCTGGCAGGCGCTGGCCAAGCAGCGTGATGCCGGTGTCGCGACCGGACACATCCACCATGCAGCGCGGGCGCAGCCACAGGCGCTGCCACGCGGCGATGTTCTCGGCCAGCGTGTGTTCGCCCCATGCGCCACTGCGGTAGTAGTCGTAGGCAACCTTCGGAAGACTGCGTGCAGCTTCCGCCTCGAAGGCTTCCACATTCAGGACAGTGGTGCAGTCGGTCATGCGCGGGCCGACATGCTACGAAGTGGCGGCAGCATCGGCGGCCACGCGCGCCACGGTGGCAAGCAGCGTTTCCAGCGCGTAGGGCTTGCGAAGCCAGATGATGCCCGGCTCGGACGCCGCCGAAGGCTGACGATCGATCAGCACCACCACGCCGCTCACGGCACCGGGCGCATTGGCCAGGTCCCGGATCTGCTGCGGCAGCGATCCGTGCCAGTGCCGATCATCCAGCACCAGCACCGCGCCTCGACCGAACCGGCGCAGCGCTTCCAGCAGATCGCCTTCACGCTCGATGGCGGTCACACGGTGGCCCGCCGCGGCGAAGGCCTCCACCAGCATGGGTTTCAGCAGCGGATGTTCTTCCCACAGCACCACCTTGGCACCGCGCTCGCCACCATCCACCAGTTGCAGCGGAAGTTCGATCGCGATCTGGTTGGCATCACCCACCACCTGCGCGCGCACCGCACCGCCGGACGACTCGGCGAAGCGCTTGACGGCGGCCATGCCCAGCGCCGTGCGACCCAGCAGCGCACCATCCGCGCCGAGCGCCTCGAACGCGCGGGTCTGCGCGTCGACGGTGAGCGGCGTCGCGTGGTCGATGCAGGCGATCTGCAGGAATGGCCCCGAGGCGCCGCCGCACGGCGAGATGCGGAGCGTGAGTCGGCCCGCCTGCGCAAGCACCTCGCAACCGCGAAGCAGCATGTTCATGATCGACTGCTGCAGACGCGCGGCATCCACTCGAACCGTGTCGCGGCCACCGGAAAGATCCTCCACCACAACCTCCACCGTGCGCGGAAGCGTGCTTCGCAGCATCTGCAGCGTGCGGCGCACCACTTCCATGCAGGACACGGTTTCCGCGTGATCTGACGCGTCGCCCGGCGCCAGTCCGAGCAGGCTCTGTGCCATCGACTTGGCGCGCGACACCGACAGCTGGATCACCTCCAGGCTCTCGATCACGCTTGGCGCGGTGTCGGGCGCCACGCTGGCAAGCGAGGCATGCGCGCGGATGACCGACAGCAGCGCATCCAGTTCCTGCGCGAAGCCGCTGGCCATGAGACCCAGCGATTCCAGCCGTTCCGCGCTGCCCAGGCTGGCCTCCAGCGCGCGACGATCGGATGTGTCGGCCTGCATGCCCGAGATGCGCAGCACGCGACCCTGCGGATCGCGTTCCACCACCCTGCCGCGATCCAGGATCCAGCGCCATCCACCATCCGCGTGCAACCGCCGATGCTCGCACTCGTAGCGCGATGCGCGACCGTTCAGGTGGTCTTCCCACGCGGTGCGCACCGCGGCGCGGTCGTCGGGATGCACCCATGGGTGTTCGGGCGGCGGCACCACCGGTGCGGTGCCCGCCGGGTAGCCCAGCATGGTGGCGCATCGATCGCTCATGAAACTGCCGGCGCCATCCAGGCGGAAATCCCAGAAACCGTCGGCGATCGCGTCCACGACAAGCTTCAGGCGCTGCTCGCTCTCCTTCACCAACGTCTCGGCGCGACGGCGTTCCGAGATGTCGCGCAGGTAGGCGCTGAAAAACGGCACCGGGCCCAGCACCTTGTTGATGGAAAGCTCGATCGGAAAGCGCCGACCGCCACGATCGATGGCCGTGATCTCGATGCGTCGGCCGAGCACCGGTCCATGTCCCGTTTCGCGGAACCGCTTCATGCCCTCTTCGTGCGCCGAGACCAGCTCAGGCGGGATGATGAACTTCGACAGCGGCTGATGCAGCACCTCGGCCGCGCTCCAACCGAACAGGGTCTCGGCCTTGCGGTTCCACAGGGTGATGTGGCCGCGGAGATCGATGTTGATCACCGAATCCATGGTGGCATCCAGCATGGCGTCGATCAGGCCGCCACGCTGCTGCGCGGTCTCCTCGGCGGTGCGCTGCGCGGCGGAGCGCTCGGCAAGGTCGCTGGCCACCTGATGC
>CAIPQY010000320.1 GCA_903867275.1 uncultured bacterium
CGGCATGGTTCGATCCATGTCGCCACCCGCAGGCATCGTGCGATCGTCCTTCGGGTCACCGTCGGCGCTGGATGGTTCCGCTGCGTGGCTCACGGCATCCCTTCATCGACAGAATAGGGTCGCCACATGCATGCGCCATGCACAGACCGCCACAAGGGCCGAGCCACCCGATGCGCCGCCGACCGGTTCAGAACCCCACAGAGTTCTTCGCGCCCTGCTTGGTGATGGTCTCCTCGCCCTCCCACACGCCGCGCCCGCTGCGCGTGTCGGTGAGGCTGAGCTGGAAGATGTAGCTCACCTGCTTCACGTTGCCGGCGCTGGTGCGGTTCTCCAGGATCTTGGCGGTCAGGGTGTAGTCGGGAAGGTCGGGTGTCTTGTTGCTGCGGCCGCTCTCGAAGTCCTTCATGTCCTGCACGCCCTTGGCCATGGGATCCTCGGGCTTGCCGTCGAGGCCGATGGTGTTGGTCACCTCGATCTTGCCGGTGTTCAGCAGCGCGATGCGGATCTTCTTGGTGAGCTGGTCGGTGTCGAACTGGCTGCTGGTGTCGTTCACGATGCGGCTGATGCCCAGCACCGCCGGCTTGCGGGGCGCGTTGTTCAGCACGCCGCTCACCATCATGCTCTGCACCATCTTGTCGGCGGCCAGATTGAAGTCCTGGATGTTGGGCTGATCGAGGCTGACCACCAGGTCGTCGCCGCGACTGTCCTTGTAGGTGGCCTGCGGACCGCAGGCGGCGAGCGAGGCGAGCGTGGTGACAAGGCTGAGGGTGGCGATTCGCATGATGGTCTCCATGATGGCGGGTTGGGTGCGTGCGTGCACGGGCTCACTGATCGAGCGGATGGTTGGTGTCGAGCAGCTTCAGCTGCCACTGGGTGGCCTTGGGGCTGGGCGCCACCGTGGTGAGCTGGATGGTTTCCTTGGGCTTGATCGTGCGGCTCTGCCACGCCTCGCCCGCGCCCTGCACGCGCATGCCGCTGGCGTCGAACCACTCGAAGCGGTAGCTGAAGTTCTGCGAGGTGAGCTGGTCGCTGTACACCGAAACCTGCACGCGCTTCATGTCGCCGCTCACCACATCCTGGCGCACATCGGTGACGTTGCTCTTGGAGTTCAGCCAGCCGTTGGTGAGCACCTGCTGGAAGCCGGGCTGGCCCGGACCGCTGCCCATGGGCACCACGGTGTTGCTGGTGTTGCAGGCGGTCAGCGCGGACACGAGAGCGAGCGGAAGGATGCAGCGGCGCATGGAGGTCTCCTGAAGAATCACGGGGCGGCGAGCGGCAGCACATGGCACAACGGCTTGGTGCCCGAACGCACGCTCTTGAGATACACGATCGAGAAGGTCTGGTCCGGCAGCTCCACGCCATCCACGCGCTGGCCGTCGCCCAGCGCCACGCTGAGCTTGCCCGACGCGGGACGCGGCAGACGCGCCACCATCCACTGCTTGGGCAGCGTGAGCCAGCAGCGCAGATCGGCGCTGTTCATGGCCACCTGATACAGCGCGCCGCCAAGCGCCACGGCCCAGCCGTTGTCACCCGCGGCCTTCTGCGCGAAGTAGGTGGCCACGGCCTTGCTGGCGCTGCTCACCAGCGTGGCGGTGATCACCAGCGGCAGCTTGTCGTCGAACTCCTGCTTCACCACCGCGTCCACATCGCACAGCAGCGATGCGCTCGCGGGCTGCTCGCCACCCTCCACCGAGAAGGTGGCCACCTGATCGCCGTGATAGTCGAGCAGCGGGAACGCCGCGCCGACGTACGGCACCTGCTGCATGAACAGGGGAATGTCCAGGCGGAACTCCTTGCGGCTTGGCGCGCGACCCGTTTCCAGCAGCACCCACACCATCTTGGGTGGCGTGATGCCGCGCGTGGCGTCGTCGGCCATGGCCACATCCTGCAGCACCGCGGCGTTGGCGGGCTCGCCCAGCATGCCGGCCACGCTCTTGAAGCTCTGGCGCGCCTGATCGAGCGAACTGGCATCGCCGCGCCCCATCAGCACAAGCCCGCGCAGATAGGTGGTGAAGGTGACCTCGTAGTTGGCGTTGCCGCGCTTGTCCCACACGGGGCCGTAGGCCTGCTCCATGGACTTGCGGAACCCCTCGTCCTGCAGGGTCTTCGACGCGTCGTAGCCCTTGCTCTCGCCTGCCTTGGTGTAGGCGGCCTGCTCCTTCTCGATGCGGTCGGCGTTGCGCTCCACCGCGTCCTGCTGCCACAGCAGCGCGCGATTGAGTTCCACATTGGCCTTGTCGGGCTGGCCCAGCTGCAGGTAGTTGAGCGCCTGAAAGGTGTTCAGCAGGATGCGGTCATAGGTGGTGCCGCGATAGGTGCGCACGGTCTGGTTGGTGACCACCGCCGCGGCCTCCTCGGTGATCTTGGTCTCGGCTTCCTGATCCAGGTACGGCCGCACCGAGGCATAAGCGGTGTCGAAGCATTTCATGCTGCCAGGCAGGTCATCGGCCGCTCGCAACACCGAGCCGCCATCGAGGTTGAACACCACGCCGTTGATCGGCGCATCGCTGTACTCCTGCAGCAGCGGCTGCATGTTCGTCGCCGCCTGCTGGTACTGCCCGCCGTCGTAGGCGGCGATCACGCCCGACATCTTTCGGTCATAGCCACATGCGCACAGCAGTGCGGTGGACAGCAGCAGCGCGCAGCGCATGGTGCGATGCATGCTCAGGGAACGACCGGCGCCACCACGCCACCACCCCAGAACGACGGCACGATCAGCGGCGGCGCCTGCTTGGTGTCGACCTTGTAGTTCACCACGTACTGCGAGTTGGCGAAGAACTGCGCCACGCCTCGAAGCACTTCCACCTGCGCATCGGTGAGCTGCTGACCCTGC
>CAIPQY010000321.1 GCA_903867275.1 uncultured bacterium
CACCGGTTACGCCATCAACCCCGCGCGCGACCTGTCGCCGCGCATCGCGCACGCGTTGCTGCCCATCGCGGGCAAGGGCGGCAGCGATTGGGGATATGCATGGATTCCGGTGCTTGGGCCGATCCTCGGCGGTCTCGCCGGTGCATGGCTGTTCAAGGTGCTCGGCGGACCGTTCTGAGCCTCATCCGCGCGCAGTTCGCAATACGATGCGGGGCATGAAGCGCACGTTCACCGCGTCGATGCTCCTTCCCGCAACGATCCTCGTGGCGAGCGCCCTTGCGCAGGCGCCGTCGCAGCCGGACGCACAGCAGCCCACGCCGTGGCCCATCATGCTGGGCATGCGCGTGGCCGGTGTGCAGGAGAAGATCCCGCTGCAGGATCGCGTGGTGCTGGTGCCCGACGAGGCCACCTTCATCGACGAGATCTCCAAGTGGACGCTGCAGGGCCGCTGGCCGGTGCTCATCGAGGACGACATCTTCGCGCCCATGTTCATTCGCGCGTTCGCGCCCAGGCACGTGATCCGGCGCACCGAGCGCGCACCCGCGTTGAACGACGATGCAGCTGTGAACTCCGCCATCGCCGCCGCCGTCACCCGCGCGTGGGGCGGTGATCCAGCCACGCAGTCGCCCAGGCAGGCGATGGAAGCGCACGGCCTTCCGCCGCTCGGACTCGCCGCGTACGCCGCGCGCGATCCGGCTCGCGTGGCCGCGGTGGCGCTGGCGGCGGGTCGCGGCATGTTGCCTGTCCCATTGGAAGGCAACTACGGCGCGCCCAACGACTCGCTTGATTCCGCGACATTCGACAAGCTTCAAGCCGCCGTCAACCAGGCGTTCGCTGCAACACAGCTTCCATACGCCGGTCTTGGTGACACGCTGGAAGCCCTCGCCATGTGCCGCAGCACCGCGCAGATGGCCACACTCAACCTGCCGCCGTCGCAGCAGCCATCGGGGCAGGGCATGCCGCCGATCAAGCCAGGTGAACCGGTGGCGGTCACCGATGCGCTGTGTCGCCAGCCCGACGGCAAGCGATACGCCTTCTGCGGCGCCATCTTCGGCCCGGCCGCGCGCAGCGCCTACATGGCCATGAGCAGCCTGTTCCTGAACCGCGAATCGCTGTGGGCGATCGACAGCTACACCGATGCGCAGCAGCTGGCGCCGTATGGATTCAACGGTGTGGGCCCAGGACTCGCCAATGCGGGCTTCAAGGCCGAGGTGTTCACCGGCAACGACGCCAAGCTGCCGAGCTGGCGCGATCGCCTGCTCGGCGGCTTCAACTGCGATGTGCTGTTCCTCAACACTTCCGGCAACGCCGACTTCTTCGATCTGGGCACGCCCGGCAACACGCCTGCCGCCAGTCGCGGCGGGCCCGGCGACATTCCGGTGCTGTCGAAGCCGCTGGCGCTGCACATGATCCACTCGTTCTCGCTGCAGCAGCCGGACAGCGTGGAGACGCTCGGCGGGCGCTGGCTGCAGTCGGGCGTGTATGCCTACATCGGCAGCGTGCATGAGCCGTATCTGCCTGCGTTCGTGCCACCGCTGCAGGTGCTGGAGCGCATGGTGAATGCGGTGCCGTTCGTGGTGGCGGCGCGTCAGTGGGACGGGCCGTTCGGCATGCCGTGGCGCATCAACACCATCGGTGATCCGCTCATGCTGTGCGCGGCGCCCAAGGGCGTGCCGCCGCTGGTGCGCGTGCCCGCAACGCCCGTGGTGCCTGGACAGGTGGATGTGCTTGCCAATTGCCGAACGCTGCTGCTCAAGGCCAAGGGCGATACCGAGGGCTCAGCCAGTGCCGCGGCCATGCGCGAACTTGTGCAAAGCGGACAGGACCGTGTGGCCGCGCAGTTGTGGAAGCTCTGCGCCGACAAGACCTGGTCGGTGCGCGTGGCGCCCTACGCCATCGAGCCGCTGTATCGCCAGCGCGACATGGATGGTTTCGTGAAGGCCTACGGTCTCACGCCGGATCCATCACTGCGCAACAAGGACATGCTGTGGCAGCTGTGGGGTCAGCATCTCGACGACGTGAAGGACCCCGAAGCGCTGCTGCTGTTCGAGCGTGCCGTGCGCAAGACCTGGCCCAACATGGACTGGCAGCGCCTGGCTGCACCGCTGCGCAGCGCCACCAACGCGGGGCGCGTGCAGGCGGGCATCCTCAAGGCGATCGAGGCGACGCAGAATCCCCAGCAGAAGGCTGCGCTGCAGGATCTGCTGAAGGGGATGTAGGCGGAGCGGCCTTCGCGCGCGCCGCCGCAAGTTCGTTCATGCGGCCGCGCACGGCGGCGGGATCCAGGTTGAAGCTCTTCGACGCGGCGCCGTCGGTGCCGCGATCGGCGGCGTCCAGCGCGGTGGCCACCACGGCCAGCGTGCCGTTCAGCGTGGGGTGCAGCCGATCCTTCTGCAGCATCGGTCCAAGGTCGGCCTCGCACCAGTCGCGGTTGCACGCGTGGATCGGCTTCTTGGCCAGCGTCTTTTGCACCACGTCGTTCAGCGGCAGCAGCGTGATGTTGGGGTGCGTGTCGGTCCAGGTTTTCAGTCGCGCGTTCAGTCGCGCAAGGCACGCCTCGTCGGGCACCATGTCTTCGCTGATCATGCCGCCGCCGATCGCCGACTGCATGTCGGGAATGTCGCCCAGCACGATGGGCACGCCTGTGGCGGCCAGCGGTTCCAGCGCGGCCAGGCCGGTTTCCAGCAGTGCCATGCGATCGTCGCAGCCGTCGATGCGCTTGCCACCCACGCCGCTGCTGCCATAGGCGTTCCAGAACATCCAGTCGATGGCCAGCACCAGCGTGGGCTTGTCGGCGAGCGTGCGCTCCACCGACCTGCGCGCGTAACGAACCGGATCGCTGAAGTACATGCTGCTGGCGTGTGTGGTGATCACCAGCGACGGGTCGCGCGCCGCGGCCTGCAGCACCTGTGCCACATTCACGCCGGTCACGGGCCGCGAGCCATCAGGCAGCGTTGTGCGAAGGCGAAGGCCGAAGCCGTCGCTCACGCTGGCGCCGATCACGGTGATGCGGGTGAGGGTGGTGGCGGCGGCAAGGCAGGTGGCCGCCAGCGCGATGATGGCCAGCGAGGCGATCACTCGAAGCATGCCGCGGTGTCGAGTGGCGGTCGGCTGTCCGATCATCCGGTCAGTCTAGACCCGGTGGTACTCGCGATACCACTTCACGAAGCGCTCGATGCCCGTTTCCACGGGTGTGCTCGGCGTGAAGCCGAAATCCCGCGCGAAATCGGACACATCCGCGGTCGTGTCGGGCACATCGCCCGCCTGCAGAGGCTCCAGCTGGATGTCGGCCTTCACGCCGAGGCACTGCTCGATCACCGAGATGTAGTGCATCAACGGCACCGTGCGGCCGCAGGCCACGTTGTAGGTGCGGAAGGGCGCGGAACTGATCGCCGGGTCGGGCGTGGCGGCATCGAAGCTGCCCGACGGCGTCGCAGGCTTGTCCAGCGCGCGCACCACGGCTTCGGCCACATCATCGATGTAGGTGAAGTCGCGCGTGCTTCGACCATGGTTGAACACGCGGATCGGCTGGCCACGCAGCATGGCACCCGTGAACTTGGACAGCACCATGTCGGGTCGGCCCCACGGTCCGTACACCGTGAAGAATCGCAGCCCCGTGCACGGCAGGTTGAACAGATGCGCGTAGCTGTGCGCCATCAGTTCATTGGCGCGTTTGGTGGCGCCGTACATGGTGATCGGGTGATCGCCGCCGTGATGCGGCGAGAAGGGCAGTGTGCGATCCAGGCCGTACACCGAGCTGCTGCTTGCGTACACCAGATGCCGCACATCGCGCTGGCGGCACTCCTCCAGCACGTGGCCCATGCCCACCATGTTGCTCTGGATCGTTCGAGCGGGGTTGGTGATGCTGGCGCCGGCGCCGGCCTGTGCAGCGAGGTGCACCACGTGCGTGGCGCCTGATTCGGCGAATGCCTGGGCCAGGGCGGCGGCATCCGCCACATCGCCCTGCACGAAGCGGAAGCCCGGCCGACCTTCGAGCAACGCAAGTCGCGCGCGCTTCAGCGCCGGGTCGTAGTAGTCGTTCAGGTTGTCGAAGCCCACCACCGAGTGACCGCGCTCCAGCAGGCGCTGGGCGACGCGGGAGCCGATGAAGCCGGCGGCGCCGGTGACAAGGATTCGCATGTGAGCAGCCTAAGGGATCGGCCCACTCAGTGCGCGACGCCATCTCGGCGGATCACGCGCCAAACGGTGAGCCAGAGGATCTTCACATCGAACCAGAAGGAGCGCTGCTTGAGATACTGTTCATCCAACTCGATCTTGCGCCATTCGGGGATGTCGTCGCGGCCGTTCACCTGTGCCCAGCCCGTGATGCCTGGCCGTAGCACATCGATGCCTCGGGCCTTTCGAGCCGCAATGAGTTCGTGTTGATTGAACAGTGCGGGGCGCGGACCGACCAGGCTCATGTCGCCCTTTATGACCGACCAGAGCTGTGGAATCTCGTCGAGCGAGAGTTTGCGCAGCATGCCGCCGACTGGGGTGAGATGACTGGCGGCGTCGGTGAGTTTGTCGGTCGCTAACTGCGGTGTCCCCACCTTCATAGTTCGAAACTTTGGCATTTGAAAGACACGCCCATCGCGGCCAATCCGGGGCGACCAGTAGAGCAATTGGCCAGGGGAAGACAGCTTTACGAGCGCTGCGATACCCAGAAGGACGGGAACGAGGAGAACCATGCCAATAGCGCACGCGGCAGCGAAAAGCAGCTGTGTGGTGGCGACTGATATTGATCCCTTTGATATTCTCTTTGAAACGATTTTCATGGCTAACTGATTGCGATCTACAAACGGTGTGCGACCGAACCATACAACATCGAGATCGATCTGCCGCGGGCATTCGGAGTCTGTTTCGCATTCCTTCTGAAGGGTCCGAAGCCATGCATCGAGTCGCGGTCTTGGGCGCCGGCGGGTGTGTTGGTCGGGGAATCGTCAAAACGCTTGTAGATTCAGGAGTTTCAGTGGTCGCTGTTCGTCGACATGGATCGGATCCATTGCCAAATTGCGAACTCCTGTCTCTGGACCTTCGAGCCGCTGATTCGGCCGAAAGTTTGGTCAGGACCGGCGTTCGAACCATTATTTCAGCGGCTCCGATCTTCGCGATTTCAAAGTCTCTCGCGCGGCTGAAAGATCGCGAGGGAATTCGAATTGTGGTGTGCAGTTCGATGAGTGCCGTGGCGAAGGCAGACTCGCCCTCACGACTGGACCGTGAGATGGCGGCGTCTCTGTTGCGCGCAGAAACGGAAGTGCTAGGTTCCTGTTCCAATACGGTCCTGGTGCGGCCCACGATGATTTATGGTCACCCGGCCACGCGTAATGTCGCTTCCATGCAGCGGTTTGCGCGGCGTCGAGGTTGGTTGGTGGCACCTTGCTGTGCGATGGGCGGCCGGCAACCCATTCACTTTCAAGATGTTGTTGAGGCACTAATAGCGGCCGCGGCAGTCGGCGTGCCGAGAAGCACCTACCCGATCGGAGGCGGTGAGAGATTGTGCGTACTTGATCTACTAGCGCGTGTCGCGGAAATCGAGTGTGCACGGCTTGTTCGTGTTCCATGCCCTCGCGCTGCAATAGCCGGAAAACTTGCGTGCTTTCTTGGAGCCGATCGACTTGGGGGGATCGTGTACCGGACTGGCCAAGACCAGTTTGCTGACAACACGCTCGCCGCACGGGATCTTGCATTCTGCCCGCGAATGTTCAACCCATTGGCAGCTGAAGCATGAGTCCGTCTGCGGCCGATGCCATCATCGTTTGCTTCGGCGTATCCGAGGTACTGAGCCGGGCGGTAGCCGCACTTCTCGCTGACCCGGCGGTGGGATACGTGATTCTCGTCGACAATGGCCGAACATTTGGGCAGCTAGAGGAGATCAAGTACAAGTTTGGTGGACGAGTCACGTTGATTGGCGATGGGAGGAATATCGGATTTGGTGCTGGCGTCAATTGTGGGGCTCGGTATTCC
>CAIPQY010000322.1 GCA_903867275.1 uncultured bacterium
GCTGCAGACCCAGAGCCTGGCCAACCTGCGCAACCTGTGCGCGGCGTGCAACAACTACGGCGCGGCATGGAGCGATCGCCAGATGACCATGCTGTACGACGACTTCGCGCAGCACATCAAGGCCATCACGCCCACCTGCGGCCGCGAGTATTTCCAGAAGACGGGCAGCTGTCCGCCATCGCTGGTGCTGGGATTCGGCGGCTACAGCAGTCGCGCATGCGGCGATCCGCTCGCGAAGGGCATCTGGGGTTGGTGGCAACCGTGCGACGGTGGCGGTGGAGACTGGTCCAACACCATGGTGAACTTCCCGTTCGTGATGAGCGACGGATGGGCTGGTTACAAGGGCGGCGCAAGCGATGGTCTGTGGCGACTGCCCAACATCCGCAACTTCAACCAGTACGTGGGTGGCAAGTTCTACGACAAGACCTTCTACGCGCCCAAGGACAAGGTGCAACTCGATCGCGCGCAGGTGGCCTTCGAGAAGGGCGATGAATTCACGCTGATCTGCAACCTGCCGGAGAAGTGGGTGCCAAGCACCTACTCCTTCAGCCCCGCGGGCCTGTTCACCCCCGAACTCTTCGGCAGTCGCAACGGCTGCCTGGCGCTTGACTCTTCGCTGCCGCCGGCGCTGTTCCGCATGCCGCCCGCGAGCGCGGCCAAGTTCCCCGAGCTGAAGACGCGCATGGTGGAACAGTGGTGGCTGCAGAACAAGGAAGGGCCCGAATTCAATCCCAAGTTCGCGGGCAACTCCACGCAGTACTACTTCAACGAGTCGATCAGCTCGTCGCCGGCGACCATGTTCTACGACGGCCACATCAGCATGGCTGGCGCCGCGGACAGCATGGACGGCAACGCCACGGTGACCGCAAGCAACATCGAGAGCGGCAAGAGTCTGAAGGAACCCGGACTGTTTGCGTCGAAGACGCTGGACAAGCTGCCGGGTCCATGGGGTACATACGGCGGCTTCTTCACCGGCCCGGACGGCAAGGACGGCTGCAACTTCAACTACGACATGCAGGTGAACACCAGCTTCCACGTGTTCACGGTCGATGGCATCACGGGCCGCGACTTCGTGAGCGTGCGCTGATACCACCATCCAGAAAGAAGAAGGGCCCGGCGCACCAGATGCGCCGGGCCCTTTCGATTCACGGAGCGTCGGACTGGATCAGAAATCCATGTCCTCCATGCCGCCACCCGCGCCTGCGGGCATGGCCGGCTTGGCCTTCTTCTCCTTGATCTCGGTGATGGCGCAGTCCGTGGTCAGCAGCAGGCCGGCGATGCTCGCCGCGTTCTGCAGGGCCACGCGCTCCACCTTGGTCGGCACGATCACGCCGCTCTTGATCAGGTCCTCGTACTCGCCGGTGAGGGCGTTGAAGCCGAAGTTCTGATCGGTGGTCTCTTCCACCTTCTGCGCAACGATCGAGCCGTCGAGACCGGCATTGGTCGCGATCTGCTTGATGGGAGCCGACAGCGCGCGACGCACGATGTCCACGCCCACCTTCTCGTCGTCGTTCGTCAGGCTCTTGGCCAGACGATCGAGCGCCTTGCGGGTGCGGATCACGCTCACGCCACCGCCGGGAAGCACGCCTTCCTCGACAGCCGCGCGACACGCGTGCAGGGCATCCTCCACGCGCGCCTTCTTCTCCTTCATCTCGACCTCGGTCGCGGCGCCCACGTTGATCTGGGCCACGCCACCGGCCAGCTTGGCCAGTCGCTCCTGCAGCTTCTCGCGGTCGTAGTCGCTGCTGGTGTTGTCCATCTGGCCCTTGATCTGCTCGATGCGGCCCTGGATGTCCTTGGTCTTGCCGGCGCCCTCGACGATGGTGGTCGTCTCCTTGGCGACGGTGATCTTCTTGGCGCGACCGAGCTGGTTCACCGTGAGGTTCTCCAGCGTCACGCCCATCTCCTCGAACACGGCCTCGCCGCCCACCAGGGTGGCGATGTCGCCCAGCATCTCCTTGCGACGGTCACCGAAGCCGGGTGCCTTCACCGCACAGACCTTCAGCACGCCGCGCAGCTTGTTCACCACCAGCGTGGCCAGCGCCTCGCCGTCGATGTCCTCGGCGATGATCAGCAGCGCCTTGCCGCTCTCGGCGATCTTGCCCAGGATGGGCAGCAGATCCTTGGCCGACGAGACCTTCTTCTCGTGCACGAGCACATAGGCGTCCTCGAGCACGGTCTCCATGGTGGCCTGGTTGGTCACGAAGTGCGGGCTGAGCCAACCCTTGTCGAACTGCATGCCTTCAAGCAGTTCCACCTCGGTCTCGATGCTCTTGCCTTCCTCGACCGTGATCACGCCGTCCTTGCCCACCTTGTCCATCGCGTCGGCGATGATCTTGCCGATGTGCGTGTCCTGGTTGGCGCTGCAGCTGCCCACCTGCGCGATCTCCTTGCTGTCCTTCACCGGCTTGCTCATCTTGCGAAGCTCGTCGGTGACGGTGCGGACGGCCGCATCGATGCCGCGCTTCACCGCGTTGGCGTTGGCGCCGGCGGTGATGTTCTTCAGGCCTTCCTGGAAGATGGCCTCGGCGTAGATGGTGGCCGTGGTGGTGCCGTCACCGGCATCCTTGCTGGCCTTGGTGGCGACTTCCTTCACCATCTGGGCGCCCATGTTCTCGTAGGCGTCCTCCAGCTCGATCTCCTTGGCAACGGTCACGCCGTCCTTGGTCACGGTCGGTGCGCCGAAGCTCTTCTCGAGCACCACCACGCGGCCGGCGGGGCCCAGGGTGACCTTCACGGCGCGGGCCAGCTTCTGCACGCCGCGCAGGATGCGCTCGCGTGCGTCGTTCTCGTATGAAATCTGCTTTGCAGCCATTGTTTGAATCCTTGTGTTGATTGTGAAAGTGGAAAGTCAGTCGTGCCGGGCGGCGGTCACTCGATCACGCCCAGGATGTCCTCTTCGGTCATGATCAGGAAGGTCTCATCGTTGATCTTGACCTCGGTGCCGGAGTAGCTGCTGAAGAGCACGGTGTCGCCCTTCTTCACGCTGAAGCTGAGACGCTCGCCGGTCTCCTTGTTCAGCGGGCCATTGCCGAGAGCCACGACCTTGCCCTGCTTGGGCTTGTCCTTGGCGCTCTCCGGCAGGTAGATGCCGCCGTCGGTCTTGGTGGCGGCTTCGTCGCGCTTGACGAGGATCTTGTCTCCGAGTGGGCGAACCTTCATGTGCAGTCTCCTTCTTGGGTGATGAGGTGAAACGAAATTCAGGACGCGTGGCCGGTTGGCCAGGTGCCTGCGTAATGCCGCTGCAGGATGCGCCGAAGCGTCTCGAGCAGGGACTCGACTGGAAACGGACGATCAAGAACCGCGAACGCGCCTTCGGCGAGCATGGCGTGCAGGCCACGCGTGGCATCGCGCTGAGAGGGTTGCGGCGGACGCACCACCACGGTGGGCGGCGGCTGATCCAGACGGCGAAGAATCTGCAGGATGCGACTGCCCACGGCATCGCTTCCAAGCACGCCGTCACCCATGGGAACGCTGACATCCACCACCGCCACATGAATGCGTTCACGACGCAACAGCGTTTCGGCCTCGGAGCCGCTGCGAGCCTCAAGGCAGTGCACGCCCATCGGGCGCAGCAGCGGAGGAAGCTGCCGCTCCAGCGCGTCATCGCGCCAGCCGCCGTAACTCAGCAGCAGGTTCAAGCGCGGCTGCGTGGCGGAACCCCACCCCGCCGCGGTCGAAGCGGCGGAGTCGAAAGGGGTTGGATGGTGGCGCCTTGCGAACATCGAGTGGGCCATTGAGCAACCCGCGTACCAAACAGTTGTGTGTGTCTTATA
>CAIPQY010000323.1 GCA_903867275.1 uncultured bacterium
ACTCGGACAACTGCACGCGGCATCCAGGCCGATGCGCTGCTGGCCGTTGGGGTCGCCGTAGCAGGGGTTGAGCGACCAGTCGGACCCGAAGTCGAGCAGCAGGATCGACATGTCGCCCGCATCCACGCTGCGCGAGCCGTCCAGGTCGAAGATCTGGCCGCCGCGACTGAGCGCCGTCGAGGGCACAGTCACGCGCGTGGTGGTGCCAGGCGTGGCCCACTTCAGCGTGAGACCGCAGGTTCCCACCGCCTCGAAGAACGGGATGCGGATCGTGTGGAAGCCCGCCTTCAGGTACACGGTGCCCGTCTTCTCGGAGTACGTGTGGATGCCGTTGTGGTCGATCACCAGCACGCCGTCCAGATACAGCTGCGAGCCTGCGTCCGAGGTGAGACTCATGGTGTAGGTGCCTTCGGTCGGGGCCTCGATCCAGCCTTCGAACACGGCGCCGAAGTTGTCCGACACGCCGCTGCCTGCGCAGCTTCCGCTGGTGCTGCCGAACACCAGCAGCGGCACCGTTCCGTACTGGTAGGGGGTGAGCGAGCTGAAGTCAGGCAGCGTGGTGGGGCTGGTCAGGTTGTAGAAGCGCGAGTTCAGGCCCGGCTCGTTGTTGGCCAGACCGTAGAAGTCCTGCAGCACCGGCTTCACGTCGATGCTGACCGTGACGGTGGAGGAGACCTGGTTGCTGCTGTCACGCAGGAAGTAGGTGAAGCTGTCGGTGCCGCGCACGCCCACGCCAGGGTTGTAGGTGATGGTCGGCCCGCCGCTGGCGCTGCCGGTGGGGTTGATGACGAGCGGCACCCCGAGCGTGCTGCTTGCGGGCAGGCCCTGGATGGTGAAGGCCTCGCAGTTGGCGTTGGTGTCGTTGGCCAGAATGTCGAAGGTGTTGGTGCTGCCTTCCAGCACGGCATAGGTGTCGGCGAACGCGACCGGCAGCGCGACCGTGGGCGCTGTGCACGACACGCCGCCGACGTAACTGATCACGTTCGGTGTGTTCGACGGATCGAACGCCAGGTTGATGTTGGCCACGCCGCCCGTGCAGAGGTGGCAGTAACTCATGATCGTGCCCTGCAGCCGCTGCGTGCAGGCCCCGAGGCCCGACGCGGTGTAGCAGTCATCCACACCGAGATCGTGTGTGTGATAGGCGCTCATGTTGTGGCCGATCTCGTGGCTGGTGACGATGATGTCCCAGTTGCCGGCGTTCTGGTTCCTGAGCGGATAGGGGAAGCTTCCCGCCAGATTGGCGCACACCGAATAGCCGTAGCCGCTGCCGGAGACGCTGGCGCACGTGGCGTTCAGCCAGGCGACGCCGCCACCCAGGCTGCGCGCCGACAGCAGTGTGGCCAGCGCTCGCGGCGTGGAGCGCATGTTGGTGTTCCAGTAGTTGCGGAACTCCGTCAACTGCGCGGAGGTGCCGCTGGCGATCGTCCATGGGTCGGTGGTGGTCCACCAGCGCAGATAGCAGATGCTCGGGCGGATGTTGAAGTCGCGCGAGTAGATGTCCGCCATGCCGGCGAAGACGGTGGCGGCGTAGGCGCTGGCCGCCGTGGTGTCGCCGGAGAACTTCGCGAGCAGTTCCTGATCGGTATCGACGGCCACGGGCAGTTGCCGGCAGGCCGCTGCCGCGAAGCCGGTGAACGAAGGCATCTCGGTCTCGAGGGCGTCCTCGGGATCACGCGGCGGCGCGTCGGAGCACACGAGCGGCTCGACGGGAAGGGCGGACGCATCGGCGACCATCGGGTCGAACCCGAGACCGGATGCGCCGCTCGAGATGATCTCGGTGTGTCCGTCGAACTGGATGTAGCCGTGAAGACCAGCTGCACTGCGTGCGAGGAACGCGCGCGAGCCGGGGCGACCAGAGACCTCACCGGCCCATGCGGACAGTTCCGGTCGCGCGATTTCGCGCTCCACGGTTCCACCGCGCCCGTCACTCTCCATGACCACGATGCGGGCGCCAGCGGTGAACGGGTCGACGCGCGCCAGCCGCAGGTCCACCGTCGAGCCATCGGCCAACGGCACTTCGTCGATCCATGCCACTTCGTGGCGATCCATCTCCGCCCATGCCGCATCGTCGATGAGCAAGCGTGCCGCGGGCAGCACCGCACCGGCGGCACCTTCGGGCAGCTGCGCAGCCAACGCGACCGCATGGATTGGCTTCGATCGGAAGGGGAGCACGGGTTCCGCGTCGCGTGGCTGACCCGCC
>CAIPQY010000324.1 GCA_903867275.1 uncultured bacterium
CGACAGCGCGGGCTACCGCGCCAGCAAGTGGCTGGGCCGCCATCGCGTGCGCGTGCTGCTGGTGGTCGCGTGTCTGGCCGCGGCCGTGGGTGGTGTGGCGTGGTACCAGAGCGCCCAGCGCGCGCGTGTGGCGCAGGCCGCCGCGGCGAAGGCGGTCGAGGAGGAGAAGGCCGCCTACAAGGCCGCGATTGCGGAGGTGGACAAGCTGGGCACCAAGACCTCGGAACTTGCGGCAAACCCCAAGGATTCGCTCGCCAAGATCGACGATGCGCTGCAGCTCGCCGAGCGGCGGATCGCCCGCGACCCCGTCGACATGAAGGTGCAACGCGAAGTGATGGCGCTTCTCTACAAGAAGTCGCTCATCCTCAGGCGCACCAACAACTACGCCGAAGGTGTCGCGCTCACGCGCACGTACGTGGACCGTGCGCGCGCCGCGCTTGCCGCGAGCGGCGACGATCAGGAACGGCGCAATCTGGCGCAGGCCCTGCTTGCACGCGGCGACATGCTCTACAACGTGCCCGACTACAAGCAGGCCCAGGAGGCCTTCAAGGAGCGAAGCGACATTCTGGAGCAGATGTCGAAGGCCAAGCCGGAGGATGTGGAACTGCTGCTCCAGTCGGGGCTCGCGGTCCAGCGTCTCCGGGAGTGTCTCGTGGATGATCGGCACCTTGCGGAGGCGCTTGAGGCCAGCCGCAAACTCGCGCAGATCCGCGATCAGGTGCTGCTCATTGGCCGAGGCAAGGATGCGAAGTGGATCAACAGCCGCAAGCGCGAAGCCATGCTGGCCCGCTACTACACCGCATGCGACCTGCTGGCGCTCGCCAGACTGGACGAGGCACGCGACCTGGTGCGCGACAACCTGACCAAGGTCAACCAGTGGGTGGACGAGAAGAAGGACGACGCGCAGCGATACATCGACGTGTGCCTCTGGCAGGAGCTGCTGTACCTGACCGCGCTGGATGCGAACGATGTGCCCGCCCAGCGCGCCGGTGCCGATGCGTGGCTCAAGGCCGCACAGAAGGCGGGTGCCGTGTCGCAGTACGAGAACACCGCGTTGCGCATGATGCTGGCGGCGGGCATCGAGAGCGCACGATCCCGCAACGACCAGGGTCAGTTCAGGGAAGCGCTGGAGATGGTGCGCGACACGGTGAGCAACGCCGAGCTGCAGCGCACGGGCAAGGCTTCGAGCGGCAAGGGCGAGGCGGTGGCGCCGGAACTGCGGCTGCTCGCGATGGCGCAGGAACTTCGAGCCTTGCGTGGCGTGGGGCCTGCGGAAGAAGTCGCACAGTTGCGTCAGAAGGCGTTCGTGGCGACCGACGACCCGCAGGATGGTCCAGCGTGGCACTTGGCCGTGGCCACCCTTCTGGTCGAGGTCGCTGGTGCAAGCACCGATGCTTCGGAACGCGAGCGCATCGCGCGAAAGGCCGTGGACAGCGCCATGCGCACCGATGACACGCGTGTGGAGGCGGAATCGCGCGAAGCGGTCGTGCTGGCGCTGCGTGCCGCCGGAAAGCCTGATCAGGCCGCAACCGAAGTGGCCGCTCTCCGCGATCTCGCGCAGCGCAGCCCCACGCCTCGCATCAAGGCCATCGTGGCGCGCCTGTCAGCGCCCGTCGCGCCGCCCGCTGCTGCGCCGCCCGCCGCGCCCGCCGGCAATCAGCTTCCATCCGGGAGCGGCAAGCCCCGTTGATGCGAGCGGCTGGATCGCTGTGGTCACCACATGGGTGGCGTCGGTCAATTCGGTGCGTCCCGTTCGTCGCACCGAGGCACGCTCCATCAAGGCATGAATCGCCTGCATGTGCGCGTCGATCTGCTTGCATTCCGCCTTGGTGAGCTTCTCCCATCGCTGCCAGTCATGCGTGCCCGCGGCAACCTGCGTGGCTTCCTGCGACAGCTCGAACCATGCCTGCATCAGCGTGCGTGCGCGACGCGCCTGCGCGGCATCGTTGGGGTCCACGGTGATGTGGATCGTCTGCGTGGCGGCCGTGAACATGCCGCCCTTGCCGCGATAGCGCTTGCCCTTGGCGTTCTGCAGCAGGCCGGCGGCGGCGAGCAGTTTCAGGTGATAGTGGGTGAGCGGCGAGGACATGCCCACGCGCGCGGCGAGTTGCTGCGCAGAGCAGCCGCCTGAACTGCGCACGGCCTCGAACAGGCGCATGCGCTCGGGCTTGCGGAGCGCGTGCCACACCTTGGCGTCGGCGATTCGGAAGGTGGTTTGTTGCATGGGGGTC
>CAIPQY010000325.1 GCA_903867275.1 uncultured bacterium
CCGCCGCGCTGGCAGCTGCCAAGGCCGCCGCCGATGCAGCCGCACTGGAGGCCTGGCGCATCCACTGGATCGGCGCCAACGGCCGCCTGAAGGCCCTGATGGAGGCGCTGAAGACCGCGCCCAAGGACCAGAAGCCCGCGCTGGGCAAGCGCCTGAACGCCATGAAGGTGGCGCTGGATACCGCCTTCGAATCGCGCAAGGCCGAGGTGGGCACGGGTGCTGCCGCGGGGCCTTCCATCGACCTGACCGAGCCCGGACTGCCGGCTGGTGAGGGTCGGCGACACATCCTCAGCCGCACCATCGCCGACATCGTGCAGATCTTCGGCCGCATGGGCTTCGAGGTGGCAGAGGGTCCTGAGGTGGAGGACGAGTGGCACAACTTCACCGCGCTGAACATTCCGGAGGGGCACCCCGCGCGCGAGCCGACGGACAACTTCTACATGGCGGAGCAGGGCGGCGTGCGCCGACTGCTTCGCACGCAGACCAGCACCGTGCAGATCCGCGCGATGGAGTCGCGCAAGCCGCCGCTGAAGGTGGTGGCGGTGGGTCGCGTGTATCGGCCCGACACGCATGACGCCACGCACTACAGCATGTTCCACCAGATCGAGGGGCTGTACGTGGATCGCGGCGTGACGATGGTCGATCTCAAGACCACGCTGTGGCACTTCGCGCGCGCGTGCTTCGGGCCCGAGGCCGAGGTGCGCATGCGACCCAGCTTCTTCCCGTTCACCGAGCCGAGCGCGGAGGTGGACATGAAGATGAAGATCAAGGGCGAGTGGCGCTGGGTGGAGCTTGGCGGTTGCGGCATGGTGGATCCCGCCGTGCTGACATCGGTGGGCGTGGACCCCGAGGTGTTCACCGGCTTCGCCTTCGGCCTGGGCGTGGAGCGCATCGCCATGCGTCGCCATGGCATCAGCGACATCCGCTGGCTGTTCGACAACGACGCGCGATTCCTGCGGCAATTCTGATGCGGCGGGCCCCACACGGCGCGGCCACGATGCGAGCGGTGGGGTGGTCGCTGGTGGTGGCGTTGCTGATCACCGGTGCGGCGGCATGGTGGGCGCGCACCGCGATCGTGGAGGGCGAGAAGAAGGCATTGCCGACCATTCCGCCTGCGCGCGCGATCGAGGCGCTGCCCGCGGAGGCGCCGGTGCAGGCGGTGGTGGTGCGTGATCCGCTGGAGGCGCTGTGGTGCGAGAAGGGACCCGAGGCGGTGGTGCAGGCCACTCGCATGCTGCAGGCAGATGGTTACGAGGCTGCCGCGAGCGAAGCCGCGATGCAGCACGCGTTGCTGCGATGCGAGGCACTGCTTGCGCAGGGGCAGGTGGAGACGGCGCTTGAGCTGAATCGACGCATGTGGGCGGCGCTTGCCAAGCCCACGCCCGCGCAATCGCTCGAGCCGCTGGTGCTGGAGCAGCACGCGCGCCTGCGCATGGCCGGTGGTGAGACGAACATGCTGAAGCAGGAGGAGCGGCTGAAGGCCAGCGTGGAAGCGCGCCAGATGCTGGGAGGCGAGGTTCCTGTGCCTGCGTGGGCCACGCTGGGGGCGCTGCAGAAGGCGCGTGGGGATTGCGGCGCCGCCGTGGAGAGCTATGGCCGCGCGTTGATGGGCATGTCCGACGCACCGTCGTGGGTGCGCCTGCGCAGTGATGCGCCGTGGCGACTGGAGCTGCTTGCGCTGGTGGCGATGGACCGCGCCGATTGTCTGGCGAGCAACGGAGACGCTGCGGGTGCGCGCAAGGCCGCGATCGCCATCGCCGCGGACCTGGCGGCTGCCTTCGGTGAGAGCGATCCGCTGGCGCAACAGGCCGCCGATCTGCGTGATCTGCTGACGCGCGCCCCGTGACAGGTCCAATATGAGGGACGGGGGTGTTTATGGGCGGCAGGTTCGCGGCCTATAAACACCCCCGTCCCTTGTATGGGACGTCAGGTGGTGTAGTCGGCGTTCAGGCGCACGTAGGCCTCGGTCAGGCCGCTCGACAGGAAGAAGTCGCTGCCCGCGCCGAGACCGACGTCGAGTTCGACGATCACATTGGGCTGCGCGAAGGCCTTCTCGACCGCCGCCTTGTCCACGGTCACGGGCGCGCCATCCTTGAACAGCGTGAGCCCGCCGGTTCGAACCACCAGCGACTCGGGATCCAGCGTCGCGCCGCTTCGGCCCGCCGCCGCCACGATGCGTCCCCAGTTGGGGTCGCCGCCGGTCACCGCGCAGCGCACCAGCGTGCTGGTGGCCACGGTGCG
>CAIPQY010000326.1 GCA_903867275.1 uncultured bacterium
CACCCGCTGCGGCGACGCGTCGTGTTCATGAGCGCTTCAGCGACTCGATCAGCGTGCGCAGCACATCGAACGCCTGCATTGGTGACAGCGCGTTCAGGTCCACCTTGCGCAGCGCATCCACCACCGGATGCGGCAGGTATTCGGTGAACAGGTCGAGTTGGCGCGGAGCCGCGGCCGCCTTCGCGGGAGGCGGGCTGGCTGGCGTGGCGGGGGAGTGCACCGCCAGGCTCTCGAGGATCTCCTCGGCGCGGCTCACCGCTTCGCGCGGCAGTCCGGCAAGCTTGGCCACATGAATGCCGTAGCTGCGATCGGCGCGCCCCGCCTCGATGCGGTGCAGGAACACGATGCCGTCCTCCCACTCGCGCACCGTCACGTGCAGATTGCGCACGCGCGGCAGGCGATCGGAGAGCGAGGTGATCTCGTGGTAGTGGGTGGCGAACAGCGTGCGACAGCCGCGCGCGGCCAGTTGTTCGGCGATGCTCCAGGCAAGGCTGAGGCCATCCAGCGTGCTGGTGCCGCGGCCGATCTCGTCCATCACCACCAGGCTGCGCTCGGTGGCCTGATGCAGGATGCGCGCGGTCTCGAGCATCTCCACCATGAAGGTGCTCTGGCCAAGATGCAGTTCGTCGCCAGAGCCCACGCGCGTGAAGACGCGGTCGACCAGGCCCACCGTGGCGCTTTCGGCGGGCACGAAGGCGCCCGCATGCGCCAGGATCACGATGAGCGCGTTCTGGCGGATGTAGGTGCTCTTGCCGGCCATGTTGGGGCCGGTGATCAGCGCCAGCGTGCTGGCGTCGGCTGGGCCAAGTTCGCAGTCATTCGCCACGAAGCGGCGGCCAAGCGTGCGCTCAAGCACGGGATGGCGGCCGCCGGTCACGCGCAGCACCGGCTGCTCGGTCATGGTCGGGCGCGCATGGCCAAGCGCGCGCGCGGTGGCGGCGAAGGCGGCCAGCGTGTCGAGCTGCGCCACGGCGTCGGCCAGCGTCTGCAGGTTCGACAGCGCCGCGCCCGCGCGTGAACACAGGTCGGCGAACAGGCGCTGCTCGCGGTCGATCGCGCGGCGTTCGGCGCTGAGCACCTTCACCTCGAATTCGCGCAGCTCGGGCGTGACGCAGCGCTCGGCGTTCTTCACCGTCTGGCGGCGCGCGAAGTCGGCGGGAATGCGCTCGGCGTGCGCGTTGGTGACCTCGATGTAGTAGCCGAACACGCGGTTGTAGCCCACCTTCAGGCTGGGAATGCCGGTGCGCTCGATCAGGCCCTGCTGGTACTTCGCGAGCCAGCTGTCGGCATCGCGCTGCAGCAGACGCGCCTCGTCGAGTTCGCTGTCGAAGCCGTCGCGGAACAGGCCGCCCTCGCGCATGTGCGACGGCGGTTCATCCACGCAGGCGTCGGCGATCAGGCGGGCCAGGCCGCCAAGCTCCACGCAGGTTTCGCGAAGTTGCGCGCGATCGGCATCGAAGGCGGCATGCGCGGGCAGCGCCTGTGCAAGCAGTGATGCGTTGGTGATCGAGCGGCCCAGCGCGGCGAGGTCGCGCGGCGTGGCGCGACCCAGGCTGGTGCGTGCAGCGATGCGCGCCACATCCTGCACCCCCTCGAGGCACGCCAGCGTGTCGGCACGCGCCTGGTCGTTTCCAAGCAGCGCCTCCACGCGATCATGTCGCGAGCGGATCTCGTTCAGGTCGCGCGAGGGCTGCACCAGCCACTGGCGAATCAGTCGCCGGCCCATGGCGGTGCGCGGCTGCTCCATGGCGCGCAGCAGCGTGCCTTCGCTGCCACCGCTGCGATAGGTGCGCTCGATCTCGAGTGCGCGCAGGCATGCAGCGTCGATGTTCACGAAGCGTTCGCGGGCAAGTGGGCGCGGCGGCTGCAGGTGACGCAGTCCGGCATCACCCGCCACCGAAGCCTGTGTGTCCAGCATGTAGCGAAGCAACGCGCCGGCGGCACCCGCCGCGGCGCCTTCGTCCTGCAGACCGTAGCCGGACAGGCTGGCCACGCCGAAGTGCTTGCGCAGCAGGTCGCCGCCATCGCGCGGGGCGAAGGTCCAGCCGGCGCGTTCAAGGCGCGCGGGCGCGGCGGCGGCAAGAGCGGGGGATGCCTCGGTTCCTTCGGGCAGCAGCAGTTCGGCGGGGGACAGACGCGCGACCTCGTCGATCAGTTCGCTGTTGGTCAGTTCCACGCACGCGAAGGCGCCGGTGCTGAGTTCGGCCCACGCCAGCGCACCTGCGCGATCATTCGTGGCGGGCACCATCGCTGCCACGCGGTTCGATTCACCGGCGTCGAGCAGCGAGTCATCCACCAGCGTGCCGGGCGTGACCACGCGAAGCACGGCGCGTTCAACCACGCCCTTCGCTTCCTTCGGGTCCTGCACCTGTTCGCACACGGCCACGCGGAAACCCTGCTCGACCAGACGACGCAGGTAGCCCTCGGCTGCGTGAAAGGGCACGCCCGCCATGGGCACGCCCTTCGTGCGTTCGGTCA
>CAIPQY010000327.1 GCA_903867275.1 uncultured bacterium
CGCCATGTTCACCGGGCACGCCGCGCCCGCTGGACTCTTCCATGGACTTGTCGGCGTGGCACTTGGAGGCTGAATGAACGAGACCGAAGCCGTCGCGAAGGCGCCCGCACATCCACAGACGCTCGGCCGCACGGCGTGGCTTGCGCTCACGGTGCTCAGCTCGCTCAACCTGCTCAACTACGCCGACCGCTACGTCATCAGCAGCCTGCTGCCCACGCTGCAGAAGCCGGTGGAAGAGGGCGGCCTGGCGCTCACGGATGGCGAGAGTGGATGGCTCTACTCGGCCTTCATCCTGGTCTACACGCTCACCGCGCCCATCTTCGGCCTGCTTGCGGATCGCGTGCATCGACTGCACATGCTGGCCTTCGCCGTGGCCTTCTGGAGTCTGCTCACCGCTGCGGGCGCGTGGGCGATCGGTTTCTGGAGCCTGCTGCTGGTGCGATCGGTCAGCGGACTTGGCGAAGCCGCCTACGCCAGCGTGGCACCCGCGCTGCTGGCGGACGAGTTCGCGCCCAGTCTGCGCAGTCGCGTGATGAGCATCTTCAATGCGGCCATTCCGGTGGGTGCCGCCATCGGCTTCACCATCGGCAGCGTGGTGGGAACCACCTTCGGATGGCGACCCGCGTTCATGGTGGCGGGCGGACCGGGCCTGTTGCTGGCCGTGCTCATCTATCTGCTTCGCGATCCACCGCGCGGCGGCATGGACGAACACGCGACCAACACGCACGCGCCGCCAACCTGGCGCAATCTGGTCACCATGTGGAGCAACGCGCGTTGGCGTCGTTGCACGCTTGGCTACGCCGCGCAGACCGCGTGCTTCGGAAGTCTGGCCTTCTGGACACCGCTGTATCTGGATGAAGCCAAGGGCATGGGCGGTGCGACCAGTGGCAGCATCTTCGGCGGCATCGTCGTGGTCACGGGCCTTGTCGGAACCATGGCGGGTGGCTGGTGGAGCGATCGCTGGTCGCGCACGCAGCCGTCTGCGCACCTTCGCGTGTGCGCCATCAGCACGGCGCTGGCGGCACCGTTCATCGTGCTCACGGTGTTCGCGCCTCCGGGCGTGCTGGTGTGGGCGTCGCTCTCCATGTCATGCCTGTTGCTGGTCATGAGCACGGGTCCCGTGAATGCGCAGCTGGTGGATGTGCTGCAGCCCTGGGAACGCGGCACGGGCATGTCCATGGCCATCCTGGCGTTGCATGTGATCGGCGATGTGCCGGGCGTGCCGCTGGTGGGCGAGATCTCGGAGTGGTTCGGCTTCAACGCGGCCTTCGCCAGCATGGCCGTGTTCGCGTTGCTGGCCGGTGGCGTGTGGTGGTGGGCGGCGCTTCGCGAGCCGCCGCGCGTCGCCTGATTGCGTCCGTATCATCGCGCGCATGGCGCTTCGATACATCACGGCTGGCGAGAGCCACGGTCCCGGCATGCTGGCGGTGGTCGAAGGTCTGCCTGCCGGCATGCAGGTGGATACGGCCTTCATCGACGGCGAACTGCGTCGCCGCCAGGCGGGCTACGGCCGCGGTGGTCGCCAGCGCATGGAAACCGATGCAGCCGAAGTGCTCACCGGCGTGATGCAGGGACACACCATGGGTGGGCCGGTCACGCTGCGCATCGCCAACCGCGACAGCCGACTCGATGACGCCGCGAAGACGCCCCCCGTGCATCAACCACGACCGGGCCACGCCGATCTGGCCGGCAGCGTGAAGTGGCTCACCACCGATTGTCGCGCCACGCTGGAGCGCGCAAGCGCGCGAGAGACCGCCGCGCGCGTGGCCGCCGGCGCACTTGCCCGCTGCCTGCTGCGTGACTTCGGCATCGAGTGCTTCGGCTTCGTGCGCGCCAGCCTGGATGTGCGTTGCGCATGCGACATCACGCCCGCCAACTGGCGCGACATGCGCGCTGCCCGCGACGCAAGCGACGTGGGCATGCCGTGCACCAGCGCCACGCAGCAGCTGATCGATCGCATTCATCAGGCCAAGGTGGACAAGGACACGGTGGGCGGACTGGTGGAGGTGCACGTGTTCGGCTGCCCGATCGGTCTGGGCACCTGCGTGCAGTGGAACGAGCGTCTCGATTCGCGGCTGGCCGCCGCCACCATGGGCATCCAGGCGTTCAAGGCGGTCGAGATCGGCCTTGGCCGCGAGTGCGCCTTCCGCACCGGCAGTCAGGTGCACGACCCCATCGTGTTCGACGCCGCGCAGCGCGATCAGCCGCACCTTGGTTTCACGCGCACCACCAACAACGCCGGTGGTCTTGAAGGCGGCATGACCAACGGCATGCCCGTGGTGGTCACCGGCACCATGAAGCCCATCAGCACGCTGCTGCGCGGCATGCCGAGCGTGGACCTGAACACCAAGGCCGCCGTCACCAGCGCCTACGAGCGTTCCGACATCAGCGCCATCGCGGCGGCGAGCGTGGTGCTGGAGAACGTGGTCGCGTTCGAGATCGCCCGCGCCTTCCTGGAGAAGTTCGGCGGCGACTC
>CAIPQY010000328.1 GCA_903867275.1 uncultured bacterium
CACGCTGTGGAGCCGACTCGACACCGCCGAACGCGCGCGATTCCTTCGACATGCACGCGCCATGTGGGACGTGCATCGCCATCGCACCGCCCCCGCCGTGCACGCCCACATCGAGCGGCTTGAACGCGAAGGCACGCTGCGCCGAATGCCCTGCCGACTCCTCGATGCATCGGCCAACGACACCGGCATCACGCTGCGCGCGCGCACCCGCGACGGCATCGAACACACCATCCGCGCCAACTGGGTGGTGAACTGCTCGGGCCCCGCACCAAACGGCGCCGCGCGCACGGACCCCGTGGTCGCCTCGCTGCTGCGCGCCGGCATGGCACAGGAAGATGCGCTTGGCCTCGGCATCCAATCCGACGCGGATGGCCGCGTGCTGGACACCAACGGGAAACCCACACCGGGCCTGCTGGTGGTTGGCACCCTGCGCCGCCCCGCCCTGTGGGAGAGCACCGCGGTGCCCGAACTGCGCACGCAGGCTGCTGCGGCCGCCAAGGCCATCACCGACGCCGCCCTGGCGCACGCCGCCCGCTGACATCGCGCAGACCGCACAGGCGGAACCATCGAAGGCTTCAGTCGGGCATCGATCACGCCGATGTGCATGACGGTGGCGATTTCGCCCCAACGGATAGCCTTCCCATGACCACCTTCATGACGCCACGCGAATCAATGCCTGGGCCACGCGATCCCGACGCCTCCGAGCGCACGCTGGGCACGCCGCCCGTATCGCTCGGTGGCGACGTGCGCATCACCGAGGGCGCCATGATCGGCCACTATCAGGTCAAGCGCCTGATCGGCGCTGGTGGCATGGGCCGCGTCTACGAGGCGCAGCAGGAGAATCCCCGACGCACCGTGGCCATCAAGCTCATGGGCAAGGGCGTGGCCAGCGCCAGCGCGCTTCGTCGCTTCGAATTCGAGGCGCAGGTGCTTGCGCACCTGAAGCATCCCGGCATCGCGCAGATCTACGAGGCTGGCAGCTTCGACGACGGCACGGGCGGCCTGCCGTGGTTCGCGATGGAATACATCAGCAACGCGAAGCCCATCACCGAATACGCGCGCGACGCCAAGCTGGGCACACGCGAACGCATGCGGCTGTTCAAGCAGGCGTGCGAGGCGGTGGCACACGGACACCAGCGCGGCGTGATCCACCGCGACCTGAAGCCCACCAACATCCTGGTGGATGGCGGTGGCCAGGTGAAGGTGATCGACTTCGGCGTGGCACGCACCACCGACAGCGACATGGTGGTGAACACCCTGCAGACGGATGTGGGCCAGCTGGTCGGCACGGTGCAGTACATGAGCCCCGAGCAGTTCGACGCCGATCCGCATGACCTCGACATCCGCAGCGACGTGTACGCGCTGGGCGTGGTGATGTACGAGCTGCTGAGCGGACGCCTGCCCTACGACCTTCGCAAGAAGGCCATCCACGAGGCGGCACGCGTGGTGCGCGAAGAGGACCCCGCGCGCCTGTCCACCATCACCCCCACGCTGCGCGGCGACCTGGAAGTGATCGTGGCCAAGGCCATGGCCAAGGAGCGCGGCCAGCGCTACGCCAGCGCCAGTGCGCTGTCCGACGACATCGGCCGCTATCTCGATCAGGAACCCATCACCGCGCGCGCACCCGGCGTGCTGGAGACCATGCGTCGCTTCGGCAAGCGGCATCGCGTGGTGAGCGCGGCCATTCTCGCCGCCTTCGCGGTGCTGTCGATCAGCGTGGTGGTGGTCAGCGTGCTGTACCTGAATCTGCAGCGCAAGAGCCAGGAGATCGCGCAGAAGAACGACAGCCTGGCCTTCGAGCAGACCCTCGCCGAGAATGCGCGGCGCGAGGCGGAAGCCGCCCGCACCCACAGCGACGAGGCGCTGCGCAGCCTGCAGTCAGAGACCTACGTGAGCGCGATCCGCCGCGCCACCAGCGCCATGTCCAGCGGCCGCACGGACATCGTGTCGCAGGAAATGGGCTCGATCGACGCCCTGAAACTGCCGGACGTGACGCGACGCTTCGAGTGGCGGCTGCTGCACGCGGCCACGCACCCCGAACTGGCGGTGATCGACACGCACGGCGGCACCACGCAGGCGGTGGCGTGCAGTCCCGACGCGCGCACCATCGCCACCGCCGGCGACGACGGCATCGTGCGACTCTGGAACGCCGACACCGGATCCCCGCTGGCCGAACTCAAGGGCCACGCAAGTCGCGTGAACGCGCTCATCTTCAGCCCCGATGGAAGTCTGCTGGCCTCGGCCGGCGATGATGCCACCGTGCGACTGTGGGATCCGCGCACCAGCACGGGCGTGCTGCTCGGCGAACTCAAGGGCCATGGCGCGCCCGTTCGCGCGGTGGCGTTCGCGCCCGACGGACGCACGATTGCCACCGGCTCCGCGGATCGTTCGGTCAAGATCTGGGATGCGGCCTCGCACGCCTGCACGCGCTCGCTGCAGGGCCATGGCAAGGCCGTGCGCGCGCTCGCGTTCGCGTCGGATGGCGCCACGCTCGCCAGTGCATCGAGCGACGGCACCGTGCGGGTGTGGAATCTGGCCACCGCCACCACGCTTCGCACGCTTGAGGAGCATCCGGGCGAGATCACGTGTCTGGCGCTTTCACCCGATGGACGCACGCTGGCCGACGGTTTCGCCGACGGCACGCTGCAGTGGTGGAACCTTGCCGATGGCACGCGCCTTGGCGACACCACGCTCGACGCCGCGCTCACAGGACTGGCATTCGCACCGGCGCGTGGTACGCCCCTGCTGCTGGCCGCCACCACCAAGGGTGTGTCGCGCATCGATCCCGTCAAGCACGCACTGCTCGCCGCACCCACCGGCGAACGAGTGCCGGCATCGGCGATCGCCTTCCTGCCCGATGGCACGCGCTACGCCACAGGCGGCGCCGACGGCACGCTTCGCGTGTGGGATGCCACGGCCAGCGACGCGAATGAACGCATCACCGCGCTGACAGGCCCCACGCAGGCCGTCTCCTTCGCGCCGGGCACCACGCATGTGCTCGCCGCCAACGGCGAACAAGGCGCGGTGCAGCTCTGGAACACCGATGGCCCGCGCGCCCTGGCCACGCTCGCGCACGCCGGCGAGCGCGTGCAGTGCGTCGACTTCACGCCGAATGGTCGCCTGCTGGTCACGGGCGCCGCCGACGGCGCACTGCTGCTGTGGAATGCGGAGGCGGGCACGCTTCAAGCAACGCTGCAGGCGAGCGGTGCCTCCATCGATGCCGTGGCCATCTCGCCCGACGGTCGCACCATCGCATCGGCAGGGCCCGACCGCATCGTGCGCCTGTGGGATCTCGACACGGGCAAGGTGTTCGCGCAGCTCACGGGCCACGCCGGGAACGTGCGCAGCCTGGCCTTCACCCCCAACGGTGCGCTGCTCGCATCGGGCAGCGAGGATGGCGCGATCCGCCTGTGGGACACCACGACCCGCGCGATGACGGCCAGCATGCCGGGACATGCCGCCGCCGTCCGATCGCTCGCGTTCTCGCCGGATGGTGCCACCCTGGCATCCGCATCACAGGATCGCAGCGTGCGTCTGTGGAACGTGGCGAATCGCGCGCTGATGACCACCATGCAGGGCCACGAGAGCGATGTGACGGCGGTGGCTTTCGATCCGGCGGGCAAGACCGTGGCCAGCGGATCGAAGGATGGCACCGTGCGCCTGTGGGACACCGCCAGCGGCAAGGAACTCGCGGTGCTGTCGCCGCAGGCGGGCGGCATCACCGGCCTCGCCTTCATGGATGATGGAAGCACGCTGGCATGCGGAGGCGAGGCGAACGCCATCGCGCTGATCCGTGCGGAACCGAAGTCCGTCGTGATGCCGCGTCGCGCCGCGCTGCCGCGCATGCACTGAGGCCGTCGCCGTTCAGCGGCGATGCCGCAGCACGAACCACGCGCACGCCGCGGCCACGCCCACCAGCGCCAGCAGCACGACGCCCGCAAGCAGGATGGACTCGCGCACCACTTCGCGGACGGACACGGGTTCGGGCACGCGCATCGCCAGGCCATTGATGCGCTCGCCAAGTTCAAGCAGCGACTTCGACACCTCTTCCAGTCCGCGCTGCTGCGACGCCACGCTCCTGGCGAGCGCGTCCAGCGCCTTCGCATGCGAGTCCAGTCCAGGCCCGATCTGCGACAGGGAGCGATCCACGCTCGTCACGCGTTCGCTGTCCATGGTGATCGCGATGGCGGTCTGCGCCTCCCATCCCACCAGGGTGGAGGTTCGACTCACCAGCCACAGCACCTGCTGTCCAAGCAGTCGCGTCTGCTGCAGCTGACGCGCGGTGTCGTTCAGGCTGCTGAACATGTCGTCGCCACCGGCCTTGAACACCTCCACGCGCGTACCGGTCTGGTCGGCAAGATCGTCCAGTCGGAACAGGCCGGCCATCAGCAGATTCGGATGCGTGCCGAAGAAAGCCTCCACCGCCATGTCGATGCGCGCCAGGCGATCGGGCGAGAGGTACGCCACCGCCAGTTCCCGCACATGCTCCGCCACGGCGCCGTGGGTGCGCGCGCAGTCGAAGTCCTTGAACTCGTCGATGCAGGCCGAGCGGTTCTCGCACGATCGCAGCGCCACGCGCGACCACACATAAAGGTCCACCAGATCGCCTTCAGGATCGGGCCCCAGCACCAGCGCCCGCGCGTTCGCGGTGGCCTCGTTGCGGATCACGGCGATGGCGGCCAGTTGCCGCCCCGGAATCTTGGCCGCGAAGCCCGCGACATACGCCTCCTGGAACTTGGAGGCCACGTAGTCCGCCGTGTCGAGCAGGCGACCGCTCAATTCCACGGCATCGCGCTTGGGCGTCCTCTGCAGATCCTGCATGCCGCCGCCTGCGCATGCTGCGAGGCAGCACAGCGTGAAAGCGCTCAGGCACTGGAGGACGCTGCGGATCATGGGTCGCAAAGGTACGCGACCAGGGCCCGCGCGTGGCACGCTCACCCGTTCAGCAGCAGGTTCATCGCCAGCAGCACGCCGTTGTGGAATCCATGCGCCACCATGCCCGGCGCCACGCTGCCCGACCATTCCCGCGTGATGCAGAAGCCGATCGACACGCCCGCCAGCGCCGGCACCGCCAGCACACCCTGCGGATGGATGGCCGCGAAGATGGTTGCGCTGAACAGCATCGCCGCCGTGATGGACAGCCACCGCGGCCAGCCCCAGGTCTGCTGCCGCACATGCCCGTACAGCAGTCCGCGAAACACCGTCTCCTCCACCACCGGCGCGGCGATGCTGGCCACCACGAACAGCGCCAGCTTCATGCCGGCGTCCGCGCCCGGCAGCAATTCCTGCACCGGATGGCTGACATCCTGGAAACTGCGATCGCCCATCGCGCTGGCAAGCCACTGACCGATCGCCACGCCAAGACCCATGAAGGGCAGCGCACACACGTAACTGGCCGCGCTCATCCACGCCAGACGCCACACGCTGCCGGGCATGCGAAGGCCGGTGGCATCACG
>CAIPQY010000329.1 GCA_903867275.1 uncultured bacterium
AGCAACACGCTCGCCTCCGGCACGGCCACCGTGGCGCGGGGCGGCTCGGCGTGGCAGAACCTGGGTGTGTGGTCGTGGGCGGGTGGACTGGGGC
This sequence comes from uncultured bacterium, assembly GCA_903867275.1. Taxonomy (GTDB): domain Bacteria; phylum Planctomycetota; class Phycisphaerae; order Phycisphaerales; family SM1A02; genus SYAC01. Next base: position 95 of record CAIPQY010000329.1, read on the forward strand.
CGCAGGTTCCGGGCAACCTGTCGGCGGTTGATCTTGGCACCTACGGCAGCGTGGCGAGTGAATGCAACGCCAAGGCCGGCACGTTCACTGCGCGATCAGGCTCGAGCCTGCTGGTGACAGCGGGCGCTTCGGTCGTGGGCAACGACTACTCGGTCCGCGTGAACACCACGGCCAACCTGGCCGGCCGCGTGTGGCTGCTCGGCGTTTCGGGTGGCGCCAGCACGCTGCCCGCCAATCTCGATCTTCCGGTACTCAGCTGCGCGACGGCCAACGGCTTCTTCGACCTGATCCAGACCGATGTGCCGCCGCCGGCGGGCAAGTTCCTCACGCTGGTGCCGAGCGTGGTGAATGGTCGCACCGTGTTCTCGCTGCGTCTGCTCGACCTGCCGGGCAACGCGGAACTGACCGGCGCCAGCACCGGCAGCTTCAGCGGCACGGCGGTGGCGGCGGCGCCCATCGACATCGATCACGACGGTTTCGATGATCTGGCGTTGGCCATCAGTTTCGGAGCGGGCCAGCCTGGCCTGATCCAGATCCTGCTGAATGACGGCGCGGGCAATCTGGGCGGAAGCAGCGTGCTGAAGAGCATCCCCGCGCAGCCCACATGCATGGCCGTCGGCGACGTGAACAACGACGGCAAGCGTGATGTGGTGGTCGGCATCGCCAGCGACAACAGTGCCCGTGTGTATCTGGACAACGGTGCCTCGGCGCTGGTGGCAGGCACGGTGATCAGCGGGCTCGGTGGCACGCCCACGGCGGTGATCGTGCTGGATGGAACGGGTTCGAGCGCCATGCCCGCCAGCAACTCGATCGGCGTGGGTACATCGGGCGGCAAGTTGCGGATCTACGGCGATGCCACGCTGCAGCAGGAGGTGACCATGGCCGGTACCCCCAGCACGGTGAGGGGTGGCGACACCCAGGGCACGGGTGGCAGCACGATCGTGACGGGTGGCACCACCTCGAACACCTTCGGTCTTCTTCCACCCACGGAGACCGGTTTCGTGCAGACGCTGGTGCGAGGTGCCAACGGGCTGTACGCGATCAACCAGACCTTCGGCCTGACGGCGAAGCCTGTTGCGCTGGATGTGGCGGACATCGATGGCGATGGCCTTGCCGACATCGTGAGCGCGAACGCCGATCCAGTGATTCCCGAGTCGGGCAGCGCGCTTCCGGTGCTCAGCATCTTCCGAAACGTGGGAGGCAGCTTCAAGGGTGGCACGCCGTTCCAGCCCGAGGGCGCGAGCAGCGCCCGCAGCGTGGCGCTGATCGACGTGGACAACGACGGCGATCGCGACATCGTGAGCGTGCAGAACACGATCGGCGGCACCGAGGCAACGCTGCTTCGCATCGACACGCTGGGTGCGGGCACGCCGCTGAGCGTGGGTCAGACCACGGTGCTGGATTCGAGCGATCCCATCATCGTCACGCGCGGCAATCTGGATGGCATGGGTGGCGAGGATCTGTTCCTGGTGAGTCAGCCCACCGGCACCAACTTCACGGGTTTCAATGAGGCCAAGCCGTTCCTCGGCTTGGCCGGTGTGCAGGGCGATCTGGACGGCGATGGCGTGGTGGGCACTTCCGACATCGCGATCCTGCTGCTCGACTTCGGTGCGTGCACCGGGACCCCGTGCCCGTCCGATCTCGACGGCGACGGCGAAGTGGGCACCGGCGACATCGCGTTCCTGCTGCTGCTGTTCAACTGATCCGAGGCATCTCCACGGAACTCGCACCGGCGTCCGATCCGCTTATCGGATCCGAAATCACTGTGCTTGCGACCGAATCCGAAGGAATGCCCTGACTTCCAAGTCGAGGAGCTTAAGGTGACCCCGCGATCAGCCGATCCGTTTGGCGATCGTTGGGCCCACCTTGGACCCGCTGCCGTGCCGTTTGAAGAGAGGTTCCAGTCTTCCCATGTGTGCATCTCGACCCAGCGTTGATGACGGAGCTGTGATGCGCCATGGCGTGCTTGTTCAAGGGTTGCGCGGTGTGGCGCCATGCGTGGCGCTGCTGCTGACATGCGCAGCGGCGCATGCACAGGCCGGTGGTCAGATCGTTTCGTGGGGCAACGACGCCAAGGGCAGTCAGGGCCAGTCCGGGCGCCCGTCGGCATCCATCCTTCGATACACCGATGTCGCCTGCGGCAAGGAATTCGCGCTCGCCCTGAAGAGCGATGGAACGCTTGCGGCGTGGGGCGACAACATGTTCAGCGTGTGCGGTCGAGCGAGGGAGCTCTCCTCGATCACGCAGATCGCGTGCGGCCAGTCTCACGCTGCCGCGGTGCGCAATGATGCCACCGTGGTGTGCTGGGGCTTCAATGGGTCCGGCCAGACCGACACGCCCGCTGCGCTGCGCGATGTGAAGCAGGTCGCCTGCGGGAGCAACTTCACGCTGGCGCTGAAGCTGGATGGCCATGTCGCCGGATGGGGTCTGAACAGCGACGGACAGCGCGGTGGCACGGATGTGAGGGGAAATCCGCTCGCCGCGGCATCCGCTGGAGATGACGTGCAGATTCTTGGGGCAACGCTGGGCCGCGTCACGCAGATCGCCGCCGGCGAAGCGCACGCCGCGGCACTGAAGGACGACGGCAGCATGGTGGTCTGGGGGTCCAACGACTCCGGCCAGAGCACGCTGCCGCTTGAACTGATCGCTGCCGGTACCACGCTGCGGCAGGTGGCGTGCGGTGCCTACCACACGGTGGCGCTTCGAATGGACGGCACGGTGGTGTGCTTCGGCGCGGGCACCTTCGTCGATGTCGGCGCGCCGTATCGACATTGGGGTCAGAGCATCACGCCCCGAGGCCTGGCCGGCGTGAAGAAGATCGTGTGTGGTGGCTTTCACACCATGGCCGTCACGGCCGATGATGCGCTGGTGGCCTGGGTTCTGGGCAGGCGCCGAAGGTTTCCGACGAAGACTTCTACAACTACGGCCAAGCCCGCGTGCCCGACCTGCTGCAGAGTCACCCGAATGGTCCGGCCGAACGCGTGTCGCGGCTTGCTGGTGGCCTGTGGAACACGCTGGTGCTGACCAAGAACGGCAAGACGCTTGCGTGGGGCGCCAACTACGTGAATCAGTGTCAGCCACCGAGCGCTCTCGGAGGCGTGGTGGAGATCTCCGCTGGAGGCAATCACTTCGTCGCGCTCCAGCCGGGGGGCTGGCTGTCGATGTGGGGAAGCAACTATTTCGGCGAGTGCGACATGCCGATCATGGCGAACGCGGGATCGACCATCCAGCATGCGGTGGGTGGCAGTCTGTTCACCGCTGCGCTGCGGCTGGATGGATCCGTTGCCACATGGGGCCGGAACAACCGGGGCCAGTGCATGGGCAGCGATGCGGGCGGCATGGCGATCGTGTCGGAACGCAGCACCGGCACCCTGGTTCAGGTCGGTGGCCTGCCGCTCTCGGGCGCGAAGGCCATCGCTGCGGGATACGAGCACATGATGGCCATCAAGGCCGATGACTCCGTCGTGTGCTGGGGCAACACGGATGACGGTCGTTGCCAAACGCCGATCTGGCTTGGTCCGGTGGTGAAGATCGCCGCAGGTACGAGCCATTCGGTGGCGCTGCAGTTGAATGGCGAGGTGGTCGCCTGGGGCACCAACGCCTCGGGCGAGTGCCTGGGTACCGACAAGGACGGGAAGCCACTGAGCTCGTTCGGCGATCCGCTGCCGTGGGACCAGCCCGTGCGGATCCTTGGTCTCACGCTGACCGATGTGACACAGGTTGCCGCGGGTCGCGAGTACTCCGCCGCACTTCGCTCGAACGGTCGTGTGGTGTGCTGGGGCTGGAACGGCTTCGGCCAGACCGATGTGCCCAGCGATCTGGATCAGGTGGTGAGCATCGCGGGCGCCTTGCACCACATCGCCGCGCTGAAGTCCGACGGCACCGTGGTGGCGTGGGGCGGCAATCAGGGCGGGCAATGCGACACGCCCGTGGGCCTGAGCGGCGTCACGCACATCGCCGCCTCGTCCAGCACCACGATCGCGTTGCTTGATTCGTCGCTCAGCACATGCGGCAGTCGTGGCAGCGCCGGCGATGCAACGCTGCTCGGCAGCGGCGTGTACTGGAACGACGTGAACGTGTGGGGATGGACCGGCGGCGGCAAGCGCTTGCCCGGTGGTCTGAGCAGCGTGAACCTTGGTACCTACGGAAGCGTGGGCAGCGAATGCGAAGCGACCGCGGGAACCTTCATCGCAAGTTCAGGAACCAGTCTCGTGATTTCGCCTGTCGCCGCGTTGCCGGTGTGGGATTGCTCGGTGCGGGTGAGCACCACGGCCAATCTGGCTGGACGCGTGTGGCTGACCGCTGCCG
>CAIPQY010000330.1 GCA_903867275.1 uncultured bacterium
GGCCGTTTGACGGTCGGCAACTTCGCTGCCAAGACTTTTGAAGGTGCGGTCGGCGGCCCGGTGTCTGACACCGTCGGCGCCCGCGTGGCCGTGAAGTGGGACCAGCGTGATGGCTACGGCAAGAACCTGTTCACCGGCAGCCAGATCGACGACCGCGATGCGGTGGCCGTGCGCGCCATGGTGTCGTTCGCCCCCAGCGATGATGTGAAGGCGACCCTCATCGCCGACTACTTCAAGGAAGACGACAACAACTACGCCTTCCACTACTTCGGCACTACCGCGACGCCGGAAAACGGCCTCGGGCACAACCTGCTCGGCGGCAAGACCATTTTCGACTACTACGCCACGCGTGGCCAAGCAGCGGACTTGCGCAACATCTACTCCGACCAGGAGCCCATCAACCAGCGCGACGGCACCGGCCTGACCGCGCTGGTGGATTTCAAGCTTGGCGAATGGGACGTGAAGTCCGTGACCGCCTGGCGCGATTTCCAGCGCTTCACGCGTGACGACCTCGACGTCTCCGACGTGAATATGTTCGGCCAGAACAACTACGACGAAGACAGCAACTCCTGGAGCCAGGAATTCACCTTCAGCCGTACGGCTGGCAAGTGGGACCTGCTCGGTGGTGTCATGTACTTCCACGAGAAGCTGTTCGGCTCCGTGAAAGTGCCGCTGACCAACCTCGGCCTGCTCTTCGGCGCGCCGGCCAACCTGTTCAACAACGGCAACTACTGGCAGCTGGGTACCGTGAAGACGGACGCCTACGGCGCCTTCTTGCAGGGCACCTACCCCATCAACGACCAGCTGAAGTTGACCGTGGGTGCTCGCTACAACCACGAGAAGCGCGAGGGTGCTGGCTCCTTCATCTTCGACGCGCTGGGCGCCAACGTGCCGACGGACAAGGGCAAGTCGTGGGATGCCGTCACGCCGCGGTTCAACCTCGAGTACACCACCGAGGGTGGCCAGTTGTGGTACGGCAGCCTGACGCGCGGCTTCAAGTCGGGCGTCATCAACGTCGGTAGCCAGAATGCCGTGATCGACCCGGAATACGTGTGGAGCATCGAGGCTGGCGTGAAGGGCCGCGCTGCGGGTGGCAATGTGGAATACCGCGCGGCGGTGTTCAACTACAAGTACTCGGACCTGCAGGTCGGATTCGTCGGTGCGGACAGCGTGGTGACCACGGTCAACGCCGCTTCGGCCCGCAACTACGGCCTCGAACTCGAACTGCGCGCCAAGTTGGCGGAAGGCCTCACTGCGGACTTCTACGCCACGCTGCTGTCGGCGAAGTACACGGACTTCACCACCGGTGATTACCGTCAGGGCTTCCGTCAGGTCGACGTCTCGGGTAACTATCTGCAGAACGCACCGACTTCCACGGCCTTTGCCGGCCTGACGTACGAAGTGCCGGTGGGTTCGGGTACGTTGGCGCTGCACGCCGAAGCTGCCTACCAGGGCACGGTGTACTTCACCGAGTTCAACAATGCGGACGCGGTGCAGGGCAGCTACACCATCGGCAACGTGGCTGCCACGTGGACCGACAGCAGCGAGCGCTGGAGCGTGGGCGGTTGGGTGAAGAATGTCGGCGACGAGTTCATCGTCACCAACAACATCATCACCGCGCCGCTCTACGGCAGCATCCGCGTAGGCTCCGTGGCACCGCCGCGTACCTATGGCGTGACGGTTGGTTACAAGTTCTGACCGACCAGGTCTGACCACAAGGGTTCTTGCATGAGCAGCAGCGTGGCCGAAGAGATTTACCGCTTCGACCCCGCCGACCAAGCGCTCGTACGAGACCCTTACCCCACCTACCGTCGTTTGCAGGCC
>CAIPQY010000331.1 GCA_903867275.1 uncultured bacterium
CACCGATGCGTGGGGCGGACCTTGCGCTTCAGGTGCTCGTCGGTCCACTCGCTCGCAGGCACCGCGGCGATCGACTCGTCCACGGTGAGGTAGCCGCTCGCCAGGCCCTTCTCGCCCAGGATGCGGAACAGGCCCATCTGCATGCCGGCCAGGCCGCACACGTAGATCAGCGTGCGCGGATTGCGAAGCATGGTGTCGTAGCGGTCGCCAAGGCGGCGCTCGATGAACTGGTGCGCGTACTCGCCCTTGCCGCCGTCGGTGCGCGTCTCGCGGCTGATCACCGGGTGGTAGTGGAAGTTGGAGTGCTTCGCGGCCAGCTCGCGGAACATGCCGTCGTACAGCAGGTCAGTGGTGTAGGGGCTGCCCATCACCAGCTCGATGCGGCTTTCGCAGCGCTTCCAGTTGGCCTTCCATGGGCTGCCCTCGGGCGGGCCCTGCAGCAGTTCCATGATCATGCCGCGGAAGGGGGCGATGCCGGTGCCGGTGGCCAGGAACAGGTAGTCGTGCTTGGAGGGGTCTTCGGGCAGCAGGAAGCGCTTGCCGGCGGGGCCGGTGACGGCGAGGGGGTCGCCCGGCTTCAGGTCGCACACATAGTTGCTGCACAGGCCCAGGAACAGGCTGTGATCGTGCGGGTCGTCGCCGGCCTTCTGCGGGCTGCGCTCGGAGATCAGGCGCTTGGGGGTGGTGGCCAGCACCTTGCCGTGGCCATCCTCGCCCCAGCTGGGGCTGGCGATCGAATACAGGCGCACCTTGTGGGGCTTGCCGCTGGCATCCACGCCCGAGGGCACCACGCCGAAGCTCTGCCCGGCGCGGAACTGGCCGGCCATGGGGGTGTTGCCGATGTCGATGCAGACATGCCGCACGAAGCTGGCGGATCGCCCCTTCAGGCAGAGTTCGTTGCTGAGCACCGTGCCCTCGGCCGGAGCCGTGGGAGGGATCAGGTGCATCTTCACTTCGGGCAATTTTGGTTCACCCACGACTTCAAGGACGTTGCTCACGGGCGGTATCGTAGGGACCCGAGGCAGGATTGTGTCCTTCCCGAGCTCGGCTGGCCGATGGATGGGTTCCGATCCGATTTTCCTCAGGAACCGCAAGGAAACGAAGCATGGATTTCTTCCGCATTGAAGGTGGCCGCCGACTCTCAGGACGCACCCGCATCGAGGGCGCCAAGAACGCCGCGCTGCCCTTGATGGCCACCTGCCTGCTGACCGACCAGCCGGTGACCCTGCGAAACATCAAGCCCCTGGCCGACATCGCCAACATGGGCCGACTGCTGGCCGAGATGGGCGTGGACGTGAAGCCCGCCGCCAGCGGCGTGAGCCTGCAGAGCATGGACGAGAACCGCGTCCATGCCCGCTACGACATCGTGCGCACCATGCGCGCCAGCATCTGCGTGCTGGGGCCCATGCTGGCCCGCCGTCGTCGCGCCATCGTGAGCATGCCGGGCGGCTGCGCCTTCGGCCACCGTCCCGTCGACCTGCACCTGCGCGGCCTGGAGGCCCTGGGCGCCAAGATCGAACTGCGCGGCGGCGACATCATCGCCAGCGCCGATCGCCTGAAGGGCGACACCGTGTTCCTGGGCGGCCCCTTCGGCAGCACCGTGCTGGGCACCGCCAACGTGATGAGCGCCGCCACGCTGGCCAAGGGCCGCACCGTGATCGAGTGCGCGGCCTGCGAGCCCGAGATCGTGGAACTGGCCAACATGCTGAACGCCATGGGTGCGCGCATTCAGGGCGCCGGATCGCCGCGACTGGTGATCGACGGCGTGGACGAACTGGGCGGCATCGACCATGTGGTGATGCCCGACCGCATCGTGGCGGGCACCTACGCGGTGGCCGCGGCCATCACCAACGGCGACGTGACGCTGGACGATTTCCCCTACGACGCGCTGCTGGCCACCATCCAGCATTTCCGCGAGATCGGCGTGCATGTGGACCGCGTGTCGGGCGACGATCCGATGCGCTGCACCGTGCGCGTGACCAGCGAGCGCAACCTGAAGCCCACCACCATCACCACGCAGCCGCACCCCGGTTTCCCCACCGACCTGCAGGCGCAGATGATGGCGCTGGTGTGCGTGGCCGAGGGCAACAGCGTGATCACCGAGAAGATCTATCCCGAGCGCTTCATGCACGTGGCCGAACTGATGCGCATGGGCGCGCAGCTGTACCGTCAGGGCTCCACCGTGGTGGTGGCCGGTGGCCACAAGCTGATCGGCGCGCCGGTGATGGCGAGCGACCTGCGTGCCAGCGCAAGCCTGGTGCTGGCGGGTCTGGCCGCTGAGGGCGAAACGATCGTGAACCGCGTGTACCACCTCGATCGCGGCTATCACCGCATGGAGGAGACGCTGAACGCGCTGGGTGCCCGCGTTGAACGACTGAAGGAAGAGAAGCCCTCGACCGCCGAGGGCGAGACCGCTTCACGTGGAGCGGGCATGAGCGCCGCCGCGCCGCAGTTCATGCAGGACGATCGCTGAAGCCGTCGACACATTGAGGCTTGGGGGGCCGTCGCCTTCGCCCGCAAGCGGGTCGAGGCTGCTGGCGATCTCCACGCACGCATCGCACGCCTGCAGCAGCGCGGGCTGCACGCCGCGGCCTTCGGCACCAACGAGCAACGCCACGCGCTGCGGCGGCTTCCAGTCATGCAGCGCGATCGCGGTGGGGGATTGCTCCACGGCCACGCACTGGAAACCGGATTGCTTCAGTTGCGCCAGCGCCGCGCCCGCATCGGGCACCGTGGCGACGGGCACGCCGAACACGCGGCCCATGCTGATGCGGATGCACTTGCGGCCAAGCGGATCGGCGCAGCCGGGGCCGAGCACCACGGCGGAGGCGCCCAGACAGGCGGCATTGCGGAACAGCGCGCCGATGTTGTCCACGTGCACCACGCCGTCGGCCACCAGCACGCTGGCGGGGCCGGCGGGAAGG
>CAIPQY010000332.1 GCA_903867275.1 uncultured bacterium
GCAGGGGTACCACTCTCCGCGCTCCGCGCTGCGGCATTTCGAGAACGGCGTGGTCACGGGCGATCTCGAGCTTGCCATTCACGCGATGGATCTCTCGGAAGTGCCTCCTGGCGTGCGTGACGAGATTGGGGAGCGATTGGTGTTGCAGCTGGCGCTCATTCTGGAGCGCGTGCCACGCATGGAGGTCCCGGAGAAGTTCGATGGATCGGTGCTGATGCTGGTGTCAACCACGAGTGGTGACGTGACGCTGCGCGACCATCCGGGCGCAAACGGTGATCGCAACTGGAAATTCTGCGCCAACACCGCTCGCGCCACACCGGCCATCTTCCGGCAGCTGATCGCGCGCCCGCCGCTGCCCGAGTCGCTGGCCAACATGGAGCAGGGACAGCCCATTCCCACCTTCATGTGGCGGGCTCCCGAGATCGCGCTGTGGATGAGCGTGCCGGACGGATTGAAGCACCGCGTGATGGGTCTGGAGCTGTATCAGTGGCTCGGGTTCCCGTTGGTCGCGGTGCTCTCGTGGTTGGTGGCCCTGCTGGTTCGTGTCCCGGTGGAATGGGGCCTGGCTCGTCTGTCGCGCAAGGCCGGTGAGCGACATGGGGTGGCGTGGACCGGCATCGTCCGAAACGGCACCAGCGCGGTGGCGTGGACGGTGTCGTTCCAGATGGCGGCGTGGCTGGTGCTGACGCTGGGCTTGCCGCTGGAAGCGCTCGATGTGGTGCTGGTGGGACTGCAGGTGGCGAACGTGATTGTGTACACGCGCCTGAGTTTCGCCATCGTGGATTTCATCGCTGCGTGGATCCGCACCCGCGACGAAGCCGGCATGAGCACGCGCTCGCTCGACGATCTGCTGGTGGCCAGCGGTGCGCGCATCACCAAGATCCTGCTGCTGGTCGCCATGCTCGTGTGGGTGGTGGCCATCCTGGGTGCCGAGAGTTCGGTCGATCGACTGCTGGCGGGCCTGGGCATCGGCGGCATCGCGTTCGCGCTGGCGTTGCAGGAACCGCTGAAGAACTTCTTCAGTTCGCTCGTGCTCGCCGCGGATCGGCCCTTCGGCGTCGGTGATCAGCTGACCTTCGAGGGCGTGCAGGGCAAGGTGGAGCACGTTGGCTTCCGAACCACCACGCTGCGCACCAAGCTCAACACCACGCTGGTGGTGCCAAACACCACGCTGGTGGCCACCAAGCTGGACACGCACCCTGGCGACGCGTTCAAGGAATTCAAGGCGGTGCTGCCGGTGGATTTCAGCGTGGATCCGGCGGCGCTGGCTCGCTTGCGCGCCAAGGCCACGGAACTGATGCGGGCAGCGCAGGGTGTTCGCGAGAGTTCGATCGACATCGGCGTTCGCGGCATCGGCACGGGCGGCGTGGAATTCGCCGTGAACGCGCTGCTGGCCAAGGGCGAACGCCCCGCGATCGAGGTGATGGACGAGCTGTTCACCGCACTGCTGGTTGCCGCGCGCGATTGCGGCGTGCCGCTTCGCACGGCCTGAACTGCGCGCCATCAACGCCCCGCGCGCGATTCGAACGCGCGACCTCCAGTTTAGGAAACCGGTGCTCTATCCAACTGAGCTAGCGGGGCAGCCACGGGCAGGGTAGCGGCAAGGGGGTGGCGCATGCGTCCGTCATGAAGCGGGCCCGTCATCCCGCGGGTCGCGAAGGAAGGGTCAGCACGAGGCCCGCTCCGCCGCGCAGGAACGCCCGGATGCGCTCGCGCTCCATGCGAAGCAGGTGCTCCACCGCGATCGTGGTCGGGTTGTGCATCGCGACATGGATCACCATCGGTGGCGGGGGCCACGTTGGCAGCACGGCTGCAAAGCGCGCATCGGCAGTCACGACGCACCAGTGTTCGGTGGCCGCGCGTCGTGCGATCTGCGCATCCGGTGCGCCACGAAGCCCGATTTCGCGCACGGATGCGATTCCCGGGAACGCATCGCAGAGCCGCCGCGCCAGGCGCGGGCTCAGGTTCTCGTCGATGAGCAGACGCACTCAGGAGACGGGGCGTGGCGCGCTGTTCGTGCACTCCGCCGCGTACAGCAGGCAGGCGCGCACATCGTCGGCGGACAAGTCCGGAAAGTCCTGCAGGATCTCCGCTTCGGTCATGCCGCCGGCGAACCAGCCCACCACATCCGAAACGGCGATGCGTGTGCCGGCCACGCAGGGCAGTCCGGAACGGATGCCTGCGTCGGTGGTGATGCGGTGTCTCCAGTCCACGAGTGGAAGTGTAAGTGGGCTCATCGAATGCTCCAAAGGTTGTTGGTGAGAGTTCTAGCCCACTTTGGTGGCGATTCTCACGTGTGCTGCCTTTTTCCCGTGGGTTGATGTGGCGGAGGTCGGCCTCCACCTACACCCGTGCCGCATCCCACAGGCCCATCAGCGTTCCGCTCACATGCGGTTCCATGGATGGCTCGAGCTTGTAGAACGCCATCCGAAGGGTGGGAACCGTCGTGGTGCGCAGCGCGCCCTCGCGCGCCAGTTCATTCGCCAGCGTCGGAATCAGCCTGTTGGGGTCATCCACCAGGTGCAGGAACGGATCCGCAGCCACCTGCGCAAGCACCGGCGCGAGCGCGTTCAGTTCGGGCTGCGCGCGCAGTCCGTGGTGGATGCTCAGCAGGATGGCGTCGCGGATGAATGGCCGGAAGATGTCGCACATGCGCTGCGAGCGGCTGGATGCCTGCGTCTGAGCCATCTCGCTGCCTGCCAGCGCCGCCGTGCCCGTGCCGCACAGCGCCTGCTCCAGGTAGATGCTGCGCAGGCGATCGCCGCTATAGGTGATGCGGCCCATGCGCACCGCATTCGGACATCGCGGCGATGGCGTTGCCACCTTGCCGAACATGCACAGGATGCGCATGTCCGCCTCGGTGCGAAGCGACCGGCTGAGCCGATTCACCTCGTGATCGGTGATGGGCATGGCGAATGTGCGACAGAAGTGGGACAGCGACGGACGGACAGGCTTGCCGCCGGTGGGCGGGACAGGTGGCAGCTCGGACATGCAGACCTCCTCGGGGTGCGTGGGTTGTGCGGGGCGCGGCGAACGCGGCATTGTTGCGAGGTCGCGTGGACGCATTTGGGACACGAATCGCCACGCGCACTTTCGCGCGGCTTTCCATTGATTCCGCGCGTGGACCCGTGTGCAGCCGTTTACCATGCAACCATGGACGCCACCTCGATCCTTGTCGGCCTGCTCCTGGGTGCCGCGCTCGCTGCGCCGGCTGGATTCCTTCTTGCGAAGTCCATGCTGGCCTCGCGCCATGCGGGCAGTGACGCGCTGCTCGAGCAGTCGCGCCGCCAGGCCGAGGAGTCGCGCGCCACCATCGAGCGCCTGCGTTCGGAACAGGCCAAGGCCGAGCGCACCGCTGCCGATGCCGTTGCGCGCATGGCCGAGCGCGAAACAAGCACCGCCGCGCTGCTGGCCGAGCGCGACAAGAGCGTGGAGCAGCTCCGGGCCATGCAGGCGCAGGCGCGAGAGGTGCTCGGCGAGGCGTTCAAGAGCACCGGCTTCGAGGTGCTGAAGTCCGCGGGCGAGCAGTTGATCGCGCAGGCGCGGCGGCAGTTCGACGACCAGCGCAAGCTGACCGAGCAGGAGATCGCCGAGAAGCAGAAGCAGATCGACGCCACCTTCCTGCCGTTCCGCGAGCAGCTGGTGAAGCAGGAGACGCTGCTGAAGGAGCTCAACGAGAAGCGCGCAGGCGACGCCAAGGCGCTTGGCGAGCAACTCAAGGTGATCGCCGACCTGCAGGGCAAGGCGTCCAGCGCGGCGGATTCGCTGGCCGGTGCGCTGCGTGACAATCGCCAGCGTGGCCGCTGGGGCGAGATCAGCCTGCGCAACGTGGTGGAAATGGCGGGCCTTGCCGCACACGTGGATTTCAGCGAGCAGACCAGCATGGAAGGCGAGGAGGGTCGCCTGCGCCCCGACA
>CAIPQY010000333.1 GCA_903867275.1 uncultured bacterium
ACTTCCCGATCGTGCGACTCACCTCGGGCAGCAACGTGTACTACTGCCGCAGCTACAACTGGAACTCGACCGGCATCATGACCGGTGCGCTGGAGACCACCACCAAGTTCAAGGTGCCTGCCGGCCTGGCGGCGGGCAGTTACTCGCTGGTGGTCACCGCCAACGGCATCGCGTCCGACCCGATCGCGTTCGACTACACCCCGTATCGGTCCGCCGATCTGGATGGGGACGGCATCGTGTCGGCCGCCGATGTCAGCGTGATGCTGCTCGATTTCGGCGATTGCGCAGCTTGCGCCGCGGATCTGGACTACGACGGGCAGGTGACGGCCGGCGACGTGGGTCTGGCGCTGCTGTTCGACGGGCCGTGCTTCTGAATCTGCGCCGGTCGGCTCAAGCCCGCGTGTGCGGACTCAGCGGATGGTGGCGCCGTGCTTCAGGACGGCTTCCAGCTGCTCTGGCGTGATGGGCCTGGACACCAGATAGCCCTGCAGGAAGTCGCACGCGGCCTCCCGAAGCAGGTTGCGCTGCTCGGCGGTCTCCACGCCCTCGGCGATCACCTGCAGGCTCAGCTTGTGGGCCATCACGATGATCGCCTCGCACAACGCGCGGTCGGCGGGAGCGGCCGAGAGGCTGCTGATGAACGACTGGTCGATCTTCAGGAACTCGATGTCGAACTTGTTGAGATAGGCCAGCGACGAGTAGCCCGTTCCGAAATCGTCGATCGCCATCTGGATGCCGGCCATGCGAAGTGCCAGCAGGATCTGGGACACGTCGGCGTCGGCATTCAGCAGCAGTCCCTCGGTGATCTCGATCACCATGCAGCTGCCGGGGATGTCGTGGTTGTGCAGGAACGAGATCCAATCGCGCAGGGTCGCGGCGGCCTCGGGTCGGAACTGCACCGGTGATGCGTTCACGCTGACCTGGAATCCGCCCGGAACCAGCTTGTTCCACCGGCTGGCCCATCGCGCGGCCTCGCGGAACACCCAGTCGCCGATCGGCACGATCATGCCGGTCTCCTCGGCAAGCGGAATGAAATCGCCCGGCAGGACCACGCCATGGATGGGGTGGTCCCATCGCAGAAGCGCCTCGGCCTTGCAGATGTGTCCCGTGATCGGATCCACGATCGGCTGGAATTGCAGGTGGAACTGCTTGTCCTTGATCGCGGTGCGCAGATCGCTGATCATGCGAAGCCGATCCTGCGCGGCGGTCTGCAGGCCCTGCGTGAAGTGACTGAACCGGTTGCGACCCTGACGCTTGGCCACGTACATGGCCTGATCGGCGTTCTTCAGCAGCGCCTCCGCCTCGTCGGCGTCGTCGGGGCACAGCGTGATGCCGACGCTGGCCGAGATGTAGGCCACGGAGTCGCCGAGCTGGAAGGGCTCCGCCAGGTGCGTGATGATCTTCTCGGCCACGGTTTCCACGTGCTTGGGGTCGGTGATCCGCGTGAGGATCACCGTGAACTCGTCGCCGCCGAGACGCGCAACCGTGTCGGACTCGCGCGTGCAGGCGCTGATGCGGCGCGCGGCCTCCACCAGCAGGTCGTCGCCCACGAGGTGGCCCAGCGTGTCGTTGACCTCCTTGAAGTGGTCCAGATCGATCAGAAGCAGCGCCAGCGAGCAACCCGCGCGCGTGGCCTGGCGGATCTCGTGCTCGAGCCGTTCCCGCAGCATGCGCCGATTGGGCAGGCCGGTGAGCATGTCGAAGTTGGCCTGCCGCCAGATCATCTCGTCGGCCAGCTTCTTCTCGGTGATGTCGGAGAACAGCATGACATACCCGTGCACGGTGCCATCGCCGCCCATGAGGCGGTTGATCACCATCGACTTGGCGTAGGTATCACCGTTCTTGCGGCGATCCTCGACTTCGCCGTGCCAGTAGCCGAATTCATCCACCGTACGCTGCATCGTCTCGTAGAACGCCAGGTCCTGACGCCCCGAGTTGAAGATGTCCGGGCGCTGGCCCCGGACCTCGTCGAGCTGGTAGCCGGTGATGCGCGCGCCTGCTGCGTTGATGTCGATGATGCGGTAGTTGGCATCGGTGACCAGCATGCCTTCGGCGGTGTGCTGATACACCAGCGCGGACAGGCGCATCTGCTCCTCCAGCCGCCGACGCTCGCTGATGTCGCGACCGATGCCGATCAGGCCGAGGGGGGCGCCATCGAAGTCGAAGTAGGGCGTGCGAAGCATCTCGAGGCACGCCTTGTTTCCGTCGGCCTTCATCAGCCACTCTTCGCGCACACTGGGTTGTCCGGTGGACAGCACCTGGCGTTCGAGCGACTCGAATTCGCTCGCCATCTCCGGGGGCAGCAGTTGGGCATCGGTCTTGCCGATGATGTCGCTCTCC
>CAIPQY010000334.1 GCA_903867275.1 uncultured bacterium
CCCTGCGCCTGGCCTACGACGGCACCGACTTCCATGGCTGGCAGCGGCAGGAACCCCCCGGGCTGGAGCCCCTGCGGACCGTCCAGGGGGAACTGGATCGAGCCCTGACCGATGTGCTGCACGCACCCGTGAACTGTCAGGGCGCCAGCCGCACCGACGCCGGCGTGCATGCCGAGGCGCAGGTGGCGGCCTTCACCGCCGAGTGCCGGGTGCCTCTGGAGCGACTGCACTCGGCGCTGAACGCGCGCCTGCCGGGTGATGTGCGCGCGATGGCGGCTTGGCAGGTGCCGGACGACTTCGATCCCATCCGCGACGCGCGCTCGAAGGGTTACCGCTACGAGGTGGCGCGCATGCAGCCCTTCGTGGCGCGCCTGCCGTTCGACCGGCGCTATCTGTACGAGGCCATGCATCCTCTGGATGTGGAGCGCATGCGGCGAGCGGCCGCTGCCATCGTTGGCACGCATGACTTCCGTGCCTTCGCGCATGCGCAGCACGGGCGCGAGAGCACGGTGCGCACGGTGTACGCATGCGATGTGGGCACGCTGCCGGACGATCGCGTGGTGATCGACGTGTCGGGCAACGGCTTTCTGTACAACATGGTGCGCATCATCGCGGGCACGCTGCTCGAGGTGGGACGCGGCCGCATCGACCCCGAGGCCATTCCAGACATCATTGCCGCCGGCGATCGCAGCCGCGCGGGCAACACGCTGCCGCCGCAGGGCCTTCGACTGCGCTGGATCCACTACCCCGCCGACCGCAGCGAGCCAGGCCGCGGCTTCGACATAGGATGAGCCGCATGCACGCCGCCATCATCGCCCCGCATCCCGATGACGCCGAACTGGCCATGGGCGGCACCATCGCGCTGCTGGTGTCGCAGGGCCATCGCGTGACCATCATCGACTGCACCGACGGCGAACCCACGCCCTTCGGCGATCCGGCCACGCGGGCGCGCGAAGCAGCCGAAGCGGCGCGCGTGCTGGGTTGCGAGCGCATCAATCTGGGCTGGCCCAACCGCAGCGTGCAGCACACGCTGGCCGCGCGTCACCAGCTGGCCGGCGAACTGCGCACACGCACGATCGACCTGCTGTTCGTGCCGCACCCCGACGATGTGCATCCCGATCACCGCGCCATCACGCGCATCGCCGAAGATGCGCGCTTCGACGCCAAGCTGAGCAAGTCCGACCTGCCGGGCGAGCCGCACCACCCCCGCCGCCTGCTGCACTACTTCTGCACCCATCTGAAGGCGGTGCCGCAGCCCAGCCTGATCGTGGATTGCTCGGCACACGCCGAAGCGAAGATGCGCTCGATCGCCTGCTACCGCAGCCAGTTCGAGGCCAACCCCGCCAACCGCGGCGTGCCCGCGTGGCTGGAGGCGATGGGTCGCTTCTACGGAAGCCGCATCAACGCCGCGTTCGGCGAGCCGTTTGCGGCGCCCGAATGCATCGGCGTGCGCGACCTTTCGTCGCTGCTGCCCTGATCGCTCACGCCAGCTTGCGAACCACGTCCACCAGGCTCTCGGCCACGTGGTGGCGCTGCGCCTCGGTGAGTTCGGGGTAGATCGGCAGCGCGATCACTTCCTTCGCGGCGCGCTCGCTGTGCGGGAACACGCCCTCGTGGTAGCCGAGGAACGCGAAGCACTTCTGCTGGTGCAGGCACAGCGGGTAGTAGATCTCGGTGCCGATCTTGCGCGCGGTGAGTTCGTCGCGCACCTTGTCGCGGATCGCCGCCGGCACGCGCACCACGTACTGGTTGTAGATGTGACGCGCGCCCTTGGCGGCGGCGGCCGGGAAGCGGATGGGCAGGCCGCCGGCATCGACGGCCGTGCGGCTGTCCGTGGCACCCGCATCGGTGAAGAACCGGTCGTACCACGCGGCGTTGCGCGCGCGGCCCTGACTCCAGGCATCCAGATGGCGCAGCTTCACGCTGAGCACCGCGGCCTGCAGCGCGTCGAGGCGGCTGTTCATGCCGATCTCGTGGTGGAAGTACTTCGGCTCCATGCCGTGGTTGCGCAGGCGCTTCAGGCGCGCCGCAAGTGCGTCATCATTGGTGGTCATCACGCCACCGTCACCAAAGCCACCCAGGTTCTTGCTGGGGAAAAAGCTGAAGGTGCCGATGTGACCGCGCGTGCCCACGCGCGTGCCGTGGCTGTCCTCGGTGCCGATCGCCTGCGCGCAATCCTCCACCACCTTCAGGCTGCGGGCCTTGGCGATGTCCATGATCGCGTCCATGTTGGCGGCCTGCCCGAACAGGTGCACCGGCATGATCGCCTTCACCTTCTTGCAGCAGCCGAAGGCCTCTTCCACGCTCTTGGGGCAGATGTTGTAGGTGGCGGGGTCGCAGTCCACGAACACCGGACGCGCGCCCAGTCGATGCACGCTTCCAGCCGTGGCGAAGAAGGTGAAGCTGGGCATGATCACCTCGTCGCCGGGGCCCACATCGAGCGCCTGCAGGGCCAGCACGATGGCGTCGCTGCCGTTGGCGCAGCCCACCGCGTGCGTGGCGCGGCAGTAGGCCGCGGTGTCGCGCTCCAGCTCGTCCACCTTGGGGCCGCCGATGAAGTACTGGCTCTCCATCACCTCGCGCACCACCGGCTCCACTTCGGCGCGGAGGGTGGCGTACTGGGCCTTCAGGTCAAGCAGCGGAACGTTGATCGCGGTTGCGGCAGCGGTGCTCATCGCGCGATTGTAGGGCGATCCGGGCGGATTCCCAACCCGAGGGCTCAGTGCCCGGTGCTGCCGAAACCGCCGCTGCCACGCTGGGTTGCGTCCAGCTCGTCCACCTCGCGCACCTGCACATGCAGCACCGGCGCCACGATCAGCTGCGCGATGCGCATGCCGTGCTCCACGGTGAAGGCCGCGCGGCCCAGGTTGATCAGCGCCACCATCGCCTCGCCGCGGTAGTCGCTGTCGATGGTGCCGGGTGCGTTGGGAACGGTCACGCCGAACTTGGCGGCCAATCCGCTGCGCGGGCGCACCTGCCCTTCATGTCCCGTGGGGATCGCCATGATGAACCCGAGCGGAATGCGCGCAAGGTCACCCGGCTGCAGCGTGACTGGCGCATCCAGACACGCGTGCAGGTCCATGCCCGCGGCCTCGGCGCTCTGGTAGGCGGGCATCTGAGCGCCCGGATGGATTCGCTTGAAACGGATCTCGACGGTTGCCATGCCGCCGAATCTACTCCGCCTGCAGGATCTCCTGCAGCACCTCGGCGGCGTGCTCCTCGGGCTTCACCTTGTCCCAGCGCTTCAGCACCACGCCGCCAGGCCCCACCAGGTAGGTGATGCGCGCGATGCCCATGTAGGTCTTGCCGTACATCGACTTCTCCTGCCATGCGCCAAGCTTCTTGGTGAGCGGCGGCACGCCGTCCTTGCCCGGCTCGTCAACGATCAGGTCGAACGGCAGCTTGAACTTGCCCGCGAACTTGGCGTGACTCTCGGCGCTGTCGGCGCTCACGCCGTACACGCGCGCCTTCGCCTTCAGCAGCTTGGCGTGCAGGTCGCGGAACGCGCACGCCTCCTTGGTGCAGCCGGGCGTGTCGTCCTTGGGATAGAAGTAGATCACCGTGAAGCCCTTCGAGAGGGCGGCGCCCTTCAGGACTTCGCCGTCGGCGGTGCGGGCGGTGAATGCGGGCAGCTTCTTGCCGGGTTGGATCAGGGGCATGGCGCGCGATTCGCCGTCGCCTCGGCCGCGGATTCGCTCAATCCGTGCGGCGGAAATCGAGCGAGGGTCGCGGCGACGCCTGACCCTCGAGTTCGGGCGTGCGCCAGCATCCCACCCATCGGTTGGGCTCGATCTGGTGCAGGCAATACGGGTCGCGATCGTTCGCGAGCTTCGGACGCGCCTCGGCCGGCATGTGCGGCCACCACGGAATCACGCCGCGCTCGGCACCGGGCAGCTTGCGGAACTCGGCGGGGTTCTCGGTGACGTCTTCCACCGTGGTGAGTCGGTTGCGCGCCTCGCGAAGCCCGGGAATGCTGCTGAACAGACCGCGCGTGTACGGATGCATGGGCCTGTCGAACAGCTCGAACACCGGCGCATATTCCACCACGCGTCCCGCGTACATCACGCACACCACGTCGGCGTTCTCGGCCACCACGCCAAGGTTGTGCGTGATCAGCATGATGCCCATGCCGCGGTCGCGCTGCAGTCCGCGCAGCAGTTCCAGGATCTGCGCCTGGATGGTGACATCGAGCGCCGTGGTGGGCTCGTCGGCCAGCAGCACCTTGGGCTGGCACGCCAGCGCCATGGCGATCATCACGCGCTGACGCATGCCGCCGCTGAAGCGGTGCGGATACTCGTCCAGCAGATCGCGCTTGCCCTTGCCCAGCGCCACCAGATCGCTCTTGAAGCGCTCCTTCAGGCGGTTGTAGATGCCCACTTCCTCAAGCGCCGCGATCGCGCGCTCCACGGCCTGATCGGGCGCGATGCGCTGGTGCAGCAGGATCGCCTCCAGGATCTGGTCGCCGATGCTGTACACCGGATTCAGGCTGGTCATCGGCTCCTGGAAGATCATCGCGATCTCGCCACCGCGCACCTTCAGCATCTCGCGCTCGCTCATCGACAGCAGATCACGGCCTTCAAGCAGGATGCTGCCTCGATCGAAGCGGCCGGGCGGACGCGGAATCAGCTGCATGGCGCTCATCGCGGTCACGCTCTTGCCGCAGCCCGACTCCCCCACCACCGCCAGCGTCTGCTGCGGGAACAGCGTCATGTTCACGCCCGCAACCGCCTGGATGCGCGGGCCACCCGGGTTGCTGGCGTTGTCGAAGCTCACGGCCAGATCGGCCACTTCCAGCAGCGGCCTGGTGCTCGTGGCGTTGCCCACCGCACCCTTCGACTGTGTCTGCACGCTCATCAGTGGGCCGCCTTTCGCAGCTTGGGATCGATCGCGTCACGCAGCGCCTCGCCCAGCATGTTGTACGCGAGCACGCTCAGGAAGATGGCCAGACCGGGGAACACCGCCAGCCACCACACGAAGGTGCCGGTGGCCGCGGTGGCGCTCGAGAGCAGCTTGCCCCAGCTCGCCTGCCCGTCGGGGCCAAGACCCAGGTACGACAGCGTGGCCTCGATGCTGATCGCCGCGGCGATGCCGAAGCTTGCATCCACCAGCACCGGCGTGACGCCGTTGGGCAGCATGTGACGGAACAGGATCGCGCGCAGCGGCAGACCCGTGGCCTGCGCCGCCTGCACGAACTCCTGCTTGCGCAGCTTCAGGAACTCCGCGCGAGTGAAGCGCGCGGCGCCCGTCCAGCTGAACAGGCCGATGATGGCCATCATCACGTAGGTGTCGCGCGGCAGCACGCCGGCCGCCACGATCAGCAGGAACAGCACCGGCACGGCCATGAAGATCTCCACCACGCGGAAGAGGATCATGTCCACCCAGCCGCCGAAGTAGCCCATGACGCTGCCGATGGTCACGCCGATCAGCACGCTGATGCCGGTCGACACCAGGCCGATCGAGATCGACAGTCGGCAGGCCCACAGCATCTGCGCCAGCACGTCGCCACCCAGCGCATCGGTGCCAAGCAGCGTGCGACGCGCGCCGAAGGGCGTGCCCTTCCAGCTCGCGAGATTCGGCAGTTCCTCCACGCGCGCGCCCGGCGGCGCAGCGATCATGTCGCTGCGCGTGTACTGCGGCGACCATGGAATGGGCGCCCACACGCAGCGCGCGGTGCCCGCGGCCTCGCCATCCATGTAGCGTTCGAAGTTGATCAGCGTGGCGCCACCGGTGGTCACCGCGATGCTGCCGCTGAGCGCGGCCACGGCCAGCGCCGCCACCACGCGCCGTGCACGCGCGTCGATCGTGGGAATCCACGCGGCCACCATCGCCGCGCCCACGCCGATCACCGCCGCGATCGTCCATTCACCGCCACCGCTGCGCGCGAAATCCTTCACCCACGGGGCGCGCGCCGCATCGCTGGCCCACGCGATGATCGACGGCACCAGCACCACCACCACGCCTGCCTCGATCGCCGCCACCACGAACATGCCCAAACGCTGGCCGCGCGAAAGCGCCTTCGGCCCGAACGCGATCCACGGCACGCCCACGAAGAATCCGATCAGCAGCAGCCAGTCGGTGGCGGACAGGTTGGCAAGCAGCGGCCACGACCGGCCCGTCACCGCGCCGCCCGGGCCCAGCCGCTCCAGCATCCACGGATGCGCGTTGGCGATCAGCGGCGCGAAGATGGCGAAGAACGCGATCACGCCGATCCACACCAGGCCGAATCGCGCGCCACCGCGCTTCAGCACGCGGCTCCAGGCGTCGGCCCAGAAACCCTTCGCGCGCTGCTGGCCCACGCCGCGCATGGCCTCGATGCCCGAGATCACCTGCGGCGCGTCACTCATAGCTCACCCTCGGATCCGCGACCGCGTACAGGATGTCGGCAAGCAGCAGCGCCACCACGTTCACCACCGCGATCATCAGCGTGTCGGCCAGGATCAGCTCGCGATCGCGCAGGTCGATCGCCTCGATCACCAGACTGCCCATGCCGGGCACGCTGAAGATGCGCTCGATCACCACGCTGCCCGCCAGCATGGCCGGGAAGATGCCCACGAACATGGTGATCAGCGGCAGCAGGCTGTTGCGGAACACGTGTCGAACCACCACGTCGTTGCGCGGCACGCCCTTCGCCTTCGCGGTGCGCACGTAGTCGGCGCTCAGGTTGTCGAGCATGCTCGCGCGCGTCTGCTTCGACAGGATCGCGAAGCTTCCGTACACCAGACACAGCACCGGCAGCGCCACGTGCCACAGCAGGTCGAGCAGCCATCCGGGTTGCCAGCGCCCCTGCGCATCGGTCACGGGCAGGAAGGTCATCAGGTCCGCGGCCGTGTCGTGCAGACCGCTCACGGGGAACAGGCCCAGATACTGCTTGTTGGCCAGGAAGCCGATCGCGAACACGCCCGCCAGCACGGTGGGAATGGAATACAGCGACAGGTAAAGCACGCCCGTGAACATGTCGAACCATCCGCCACGGCGCACGCTGGCGATCACGCCCGTGGGCACGGCGATCAGGTAGCTGATCGGAAACGCGATCAGGTTGATCAGCAGCGTCACCGGCAGCGCGGCGATGATCAGGTCCCACACCGGACGGTTCTTCGAGAAGGCCACGCCGAAGTCGGCGGTGTCCAGCGAGATCACGTCGGGAATGATCGGAATGCCGCTGGTCGGATAGGGACCGGCCAGGAACGCGATCGTGGCGCGCTGACGCGTCTCCTCGGCCAGCGCCCACTTCTGGTGCATGGTCGCGGCGGCGGCATCCAGCTTGCCATGCGCCGCAGCCAGCGCGTCGATGCGCGCCTTCGCCTCGGGCCCGGTCGCCTTCGCTGCCGCGGCCTGCGCCGAATCCAGCACCACCAGCACATCGGTGAAGTCGGCGGGCTTCGCGCCGCCCTTGCCGTCCAGTCGCTCCACCAGCGGCGAGCCCACGGCACGCGCGGTGTCGGCCAGCGCGTCGCGGAACATGCGCACCGAACCCACGTACTCGCGTCGCGCTCCCTCGGCATCGCGCTGCAGCGACTTGAACTGCCCGATCGCCTCGTCTCCCGTTGCCGGCGTGAACACCACCCTGGGCATGGGCGGCGGCACGAACACGCCCGCCAGCGACGGCAGATCGATCGCGCGCGGCATGGGCACGCGATCACCGCTCGGCGCGCGCAGATCGCGCTGCCCGAACTTCACCGGCGAGATGCGGCCGATCCAGCGCGCGTACTGCACGATCACCGGATCCGTCAGTCCGTAGCGGTCCTCGAGGTACGCCTGCATCTGCGCCACCTTGCTGGTGTCGCTCATCTGACCGCCCTGCACCTGCAGACCGGCGCCGA
>CAIPQY010000335.1 GCA_903867275.1 uncultured bacterium
CGCAACACCGCGGTGTTCGACGTGCTGGGTGACGGCAAGGCCGAGCTGCTGGTGGCTGATCGCAACTATGTGCGCGCGCTGCGCTACGACGCCGCACCGCCGGCGGGCACCAGCCCCGGCTGGCAGGTGGTGAAGCAGTTCAACGCCGATGCGAGCGACGCCAAGCTGACCTGCGTCAGCGTGATGGGCGACCGCGTGGTGGCAGGCGACCGCGAGAATGGTCGACTGGTGGTGTTCGGCCGCGACGACAAGGGCACGTGGAAGCAGGTGGAAACCATCGAGGTGCCCGGCTTCAAGTTCAACCAGATCTTCGCCGGCAAGTTCGGCGGCGACGACAACCAGAGCATCCTGGCGATCGGCGACGACAGCTTCGCGCTGGTGCGTCTGGCCGGCGATCGCTGGAAGCTGACCGAAGTGGCCAGCTGGCGCAGCGACGAGCCACGCCGCGTGGAGCACGAACTGGTGGTGGGCGACGTGAACGGCGACGGCTTCGTGGACGTGACGGCGCTGGACGCCGGCGAGCAGATGGCCGAGATCCTGAGCTTCAGCCAGGCGGGCAAGCTGCGCTATGGCACCGCGTTCAAGGTGTTCGAGACCAAGATCTTCTCGGGCGGCGAGCCCAAGGAGTTCGAGCCCAGCATGGGCCTGGTCACCGACCTCACCGGCGACGGCAAGGACGACCTGGTGCTGCTGTGCCACGACCGCGTGCTGCTGTATCCGCAGCAGACGAAGGCGGAGGCGGCCAAGCCGGCGGCCACGAATCCACGCTGACCGGCCGCCGGTCCGAACGCAGGATTTCCGCAGGTTTCACGCGACTTCCACGCCCGCACCGGTAAGGTGCGCGGCGCGGACGGATCGTGGCCGTCCATGAGCAGCGCTTGTTCACAGGGAGGGCTCGCGTGGCGCGCCGCCGGCTTCTATACGACGGAGTGTTACAATGAACCGGCCGCTCACCTTCGTGCAGTCGGCTGCGTTCACCGACCTCTGGCAGGCCTTCCTTGACGACGACCACCTCCTGCTTCTGCAGCATGCACTGCTCGCTGACCCGGGCGCCGGTGATCCCATGCCCGGCTGCGGCATGCTTCGCAAGCTGCGCATCGCCGATCCGCGTCGTGCGGGCGGCAAACGCGGCGGCTATCGGGTGATCTACATGCACACCCCCGCCGCCCATCGCATCGACCTGATCGCGGTCTATCCAAAGAGCCGCACATCCGGCCTGCGTCCCGATGCCGTGCGCGCGATGTGCGGCGTGGCGCGCGCCATCCGCCGATCGCTCGAGCGCGGAGGCAACCCTTGAAGCGCTCCACCCACCTGCCCGCGCGATACCGAGGCGCATCCGCGGCTGATCTTGTCCTGATGGGGCTGAAGGACATCCTGGCCTACGAGCGTGGCCAGATCAGCCTGCGCACCACCACCTACCCCATTCCGAACGCCGCGCCCGCCTTCAACCCAAGCGCCGTCACACGCATTCGCACGCGCCTGCACATGTCGCAGGCCATGTTCGCGCTGTACCTGAATGTG
The DNA here is from genome assembly GCA_903867275.1 of uncultured bacterium. Classification (GTDB taxonomy): domain Bacteria; phylum Planctomycetota; class Phycisphaerae; order Phycisphaerales; family SM1A02; genus SYAC01. The sequence continues at coordinate 1,522 of CAIPQY010000335.1, forward strand.
CCCACGCGCACGCTTCAAAGTTGGGAGCACGGTTCGCGGCAACCCAAGGCGGGCGAGGCGCGACTGCTGCAGTTCGCCGCGGCCGATCCGGCGCTGTTCGCGCGGATCATGCTGGGATTGAATGGCTCACGCAAGCCCACGCCCACGCCGCAGCAGGTGCTGCCGAAGCGCTCTTCGCGCGTGACACGCAAATCAAGCGGCACACGGAAGACCGCGGCTCGACGCGCAGCAAAGTCGAAGAGCGGCTGACTTCACGCGTAGCTGTGCAGCCCCGTGATCACGAAGTTGATCACGATCCAGTTGAACAGCATCACGGCGGCACCGATCACCGCCAGCACGGCGGTCCACAGGCCCTTGTCCTTGCTGCGCCAGCGCACATGCACCAGCACCGCGAACACCACGAAGGTGTTCAGCGCGAACACTTCCTTTGGATCCCAGCCCCACGGACGGCCCCAGCTGTGGTCGGCCCAGATGGCGCCCATGGCGATGCCGGCCCACAGCAGCACGAAGCTGAGTTCCATCAGCGTCATGGTGACGCCGTCCAGGATCTCGCCCACGCGGCCCTGCCCCGCCGCGCCGTCGCCGCCGGCCAGCGCCAGCATCTCGCCGGCGCCACCCACGCGCGCGTGCACCGCGACACCGCCACGCCAGCGCCACACCAGATACATGGCCGCGGTCACCGCCGCCATGAAGATGAGCGCGTAGCTGAAGATGATCACGTTGGTGTGGATGTACAGCCACACGTCGTTCAGCACGGGCATCATGTTGCCGATGGCCGGGTTCAACTGCGCGGGCAGCAGCGCGCAGGCCATCAGCGCCAGCATGCAACCCACGCTGGCGCCCAGCGCGAACAGGCCACGCACCGGCAGTCGGCGCAGCAGCACCTCGGCCACCACGGCAAGCGCAGCGCCCATCCATGAAGCGGTTGTGACGGCCTCGAACATGTTCGAGTTGGGCCAGCGATCGCTCACGTACCAGCGCAACCCCACCGCCGCCGTCTGCAGCACGAACGCCGCCGTGAACGTCACCAGACCCA
>CAIPQY010000336.1 GCA_903867275.1 uncultured bacterium
CATGCCCTCTCCGGTGAACGGTTCCACATAGCCGCCGGCATCGCCAGCCACCAGCACGCCTGCGCAGGCCAGTCGCGAGCGCTTGCGCGTGAGCAGCGGAGTGCCGCACCAGGGCGCCGCCAGCACCGCTTCGGCGTCGAGCACGGCATCGCCAAGCATGCGCCGCATGCACGCGGCTGGTCCGTGATCCGCGCGCAGCGCGTCGGGACGCACGGCGGCCGCCACGTCGATCCTGCCATCGGGTAGCCGCACCAGACCCACGTATCCATCTGCGTGCACGCGCATGCGGATCTCGCCAGGCTGCACGCATGCGGCAGTGGCTGGAAGGATCGCGCCCATGCCCATCAGGCTGCTGCGACGCACCTTCCACGCGAATGCGGGCAAGTCTGCCAGCGACTGGCCCTGCAATCCATCCGCAGCGATGACCAGGCGTGCCTGCATTGTCCGCGTGACTCCGCGCTGGCGAAGGTGCACGCCTCCGCTGCGGTCGACGCTGGCGACGGTCTGCATCGCGAGCAACGCCCCGGCGCCCTGGGCCGCCTCGAGCAGCCCCGTGTCCAGCGTCTCCCGTGCGATGCTCACCGAGCCTGCGCGCGCCACGCGCGTCGAGCGCATGCCCGACTCCAGCAGCACGTGATGCAGCGGCAGCGCATCGCGCACGATGTGCTGCAGCCCGCAGGACTGCAATGTGGCGAGGCCCTTCGGCGCAAGGCAGCACCCGCACACCTTGGCGCGTGGGTGCATGCCGCGATCCGCCAGCACCGTGCGGAATCCCGCGCGCGCAAGCGATATGGCCGCGATGCCGCCGGCCGGCCCGCCGCCGATCACCAGCGCATCCACCGTCTCAGGCAGGTTCGACACATCACAGGGGTTGAGCGCACCTTGAAGCGTCATGTGGTTGCGCTCGATCTGCGAGTTTCCGGCGCCCGCTGCCACCACAGACGCCAGCGCTGCGGCCACGCGCGACCCACCGTGCATCCATGCAGTCCGGCATCTCGCGCCATCTGCTCGATCTCGGCGCGCGCATGCGCCGCGCGAACGCTGGCCACCGCGTCGAAGTGCACGATCGGCGATCGGGTGAGCGCATGCGCACCCATCCACGCCATGCACAGTCCCAGTCGCGTTCGATCTAGGTCGGCCACGCCGATCGCCATGCCGGCCGCCTCGCGCATCGCGGCGAGCAGTTGCACGACCTCGGCCCGATCCATGTGATGCAGGAACAGGCTGCTGATCACCACATCGCAACCCGTGGGAAGCGGTTCGCGAAGCACGTCCACGCGAGTCAGCGTGCAACGCATCGCGCATGCGCGCGTGGTCGCGCTTGCATTGGCAAGCGCCTGCGGGCTGCGATCGCACAGCACCCACTCCAGTCGAATGCCTTCGCGGCGTGCACGCGCGTCCAGCGCCACGGGCAGGTCACCCGAGCCCGTGGCCACATCCAGCACGCGAAGGGTGCGATCCGTCGCGCGCGCCAGACTTCGAAGCCCCGGCCACAGGATGGCGTCGCTGCGACTGGCCCGATTGAGCCGAGCCAACCCACGCAGTGCCGCATCATGTGCCGCCGGATCCAGATCTTCCGCATCCATCAGCTCGGGAACCCGGCTGCGATGCAACGTCATGACATGCCTTGGGTGGCACGTTCCACGATCACGCTCCGCGATCCCTGTAGCTGGGGGGCGCCGCCCAGCGCATCTTCTCCACCAGCGTGTCCCAGTAGCTGTGGTCCGGGTTGCCGATGAACTTGGCGGTGATGTGGTGCCGGCCCACCAGCACGCGGTCGCCCTTGGACAGCGGCACGATGGCCTGACCATCGAGCACCAGCGAGGTGCCCTCGTTCGCGCGTACGGTGTCGATCAGGATCTCCAGATGGCTCGGCGCCACGATGGGTCGGAATGCCAGGCTGTGCGCGCAGTTCGGCGTCACGATGATCGCTTCAAGGTCGGGATGCACGATCGGTCCGCCCGCGCTCACGTTGTAGGCGGTGCTGCCGATCGGCGTGGACACGATCACGCCGTCACCGACCAGGTCGGGGCCCGGGCCGCCACCAAGTGTCAGCTTCAGCTCGATCATGCGGAAGGGCGCGCCCGCGGTGATCGCCGCCTCGTTGATCGCCAGGCCTTCGTGCACCAGATCGCCGCGCGCGTTGCGCACGATCGCGTCCAGCACCATGCGCGGGCGCACGATCGGATCCTCGCCGAAGATCATCGCGGCGTGTCGCTTCAGGCCAGCCAGATCGAACTCCGCGAGGAAGCCCAGGCGCCCGAAGTTCACGCCCACCATCGGCACGCTGCGATCCAGCAGGCGGCGGCACTGCGCGATCAATGTGCCGTCGCCGCCCAGCACCACCACGCGGTCGAACACCGTGCGCAGCGGCACGGGTCGCTGGTCGGCGTCGAGTTCCTCCACGATGCGACCATGCGCCGAGACGATGCGTCGCACCTCTTCAAGCGCCTCGGGCACGCCCTGTCGCGTGCGATCAGCCACCAGCAGCACATCTGTCATGCCACGAGTCCCTTCGTCAGGCGCAGGAAGGCGGTTTCAAGGTCCGCCGCAGCCTGCTGCATGCCCGTGATGCGGAAACCGGCCGTCACCAGGCGGTTTGGCAGGTCGCTGATGGCCATGCCGGCGGCCGGATCCAGCGTCACGTCGAGCCGCGGCTTGCCTTCGACCGAGGCGATCTCCACCTTCGACACGCCCGTCACGCGGCGCAGCAGTTCGGCGGCCTGCTCATGTCGGTCCTCCAGCGTGATGCGCACCAGCGTGCCGCGGTGCGCGCGCGCCATGGCGTCCTCCATGCGACCGGCGTATGCCAGCTTGCCCTGCTCGATGATGCCCACGCTGGTGCACAGCTCGGCCAGCTCCGGCAGGATGTGACTCGAGATCAGGATGGTCTTGCCCATGCGGCGCAGTTCCTTCAGCAGCTCGCGCATCTCGATGCGCGCGCGCGGATCCAGGCCGGAGTTGGGTTCGTCCATCAGCAGCACCTTCGGGTCATGCAGCAGCACGCGTGCCACGCTGAGGCGCTGCTGCATGCCACGGCTGAGCCCGTTCACCTCGCTGAAGCGCTTGTGCTTCAGGTCGGTCAGTTCCAGCACGTCGCCCACCACCTTGTCGCGCGCCTTGCCGTGCAGTCCGTAGCAGGCGGCGAAGAACTCCAGGTACTCCTGCACCACCATGTCCTCGTAGGCGCCCATGAAGTCGGGCACATAGCCGATCACCGGGCGGATGAGGTTGTTCTGGTAGCCAACGGTCTTGCCGTCCACGCGCGCCTCGCCCCAGGTGGGCTTCAGCAGCGTGGCCAGGATCTTGATGGTGGTGGTCTTGCCGGCGCCGTTGGGGCCGATGAAACCAAAGCACTCGCCGGCCTCGATGGACAGGTTCAGGTTGTCCAGCGCCGTGAGCTCGCCGTACTTCTTCGTCAGGTTGACCGTCTCGATCATGGCCATGGCGGCAGGCCGTCAGGGTACGGTCTCGAACGGGATCACGGAACCGGCCGTCTCGCAGGGCAGGGGCAGGATGAAGCGCACCATCACGTTGCCGCGGCTTGTCGGCGTGCGTCCGTCGATCTGCAGCGGCACGGGGCAGGCGGTGTCATCCAGGAAGCCGGTCACGATCAGGCAGGGTCGCGTGAACCATGGCGACAGATCCAGATCGCGACCGAGTTGCCGCGTCACGCGAATCACCACGCTGTCCGCCGGAGTTGGCGGGTTCATGCGATAGTCGGGCGGTTTCAGCATCTGGTACAGGCCCAGCATCGACAGCTGCTTGCGCCAGGAGTCGGGTTCGAAGGTGTCGCCGACTCTGGCGCTCAGCGAAGCGAAGTTGCCGCGCGCGCGCAGGGGATCGGCGTAGAGATTCTTGATCTCGCGCACGAACGATCCATCGCCGACGACCGCCGGATTCAATCCGCCTTGCGGATACAGCGCCCGGCCCACATCAAGCGGTCCTGGCTCCCAGTCGCCCGTCAACCGCACCATGCGCGCCGGTCGTGGCGGAAAGTCGCTTGGCTCGATGCGCTGGTCCTTCGAGCCTGACCACTTGCGAGACTGGTACAGCCATGGGCCGACATGGATCAGCGTCACATCGTGCAGCGGCCCGGGCAGGCCGTGCCAGAGCGAACCCGCGAGCGACACCGCGGGGCTTGCGCCGCCGGTGGTGGTCGCGCGGATGGGGTGTTCCGGGTCCTCCCAGACCACGCGGCCCCAGTCGCGTGGTGGCGCGCCAAGCCAGAGCGCCTGCACATCCACGGTGGTGCTTCGCGACGGAAGGCGCAGTTGCGAGGCGTCGTCGATCTCGCGCTCCGTCCGCGCGGTGTCTGGAAAGCGCTGCGCATTGCCGTTGGGCGGCGGACTCCAGTCGATCAGAAGGTTGCGCTGGTTCTTCTCGTCCTGAAGTCGCATCGACGCGGTGCCGAAACCGCCGAGCGCGGCGCTCATCCAGGCCTGACCTCGCAGCAGTCGCGGACGATCGCCCTCGACCTCGCGGTCGCGCGGCAGCACGTAGTCGATCACGCTGAGGTGTCGCACCTCGGAGCTGGCGCCGCCGAAGAGCAGCCCGAGCATCCATGCGGGCAGTGCGGCGCCGGCAGCCAACAGCGCGAACACGGGCCATGCCCATTGCACGCGCTTGATTCGCCGCAGCACCAGCCAGCACACCGGAATCGCCAGGGCCCAGTACGCCAGAAAGAAGCCGATCACGCTCAGCACGCCCGCGGCCGCGCGGCCCTGCAGTCCGATCTGCCCCGACACCAGCGCGCCGGTTCCGGCGTCGTAGCGCACGTTGCCTGCGGTGCTCGCCAGCGTCGGCTTGTCCTGCTCCGCCCAATCGCGATAGTTCGTCTCGGTTGGCGCGTCGGCGCGGCGACCGAGCACGCGGTTCCAGAAGGCATCCGTCTGCGGCAGACCTTCGGCATTCAGGGATTGCCGGTGCAGCGTGTCAAGATCCAGGCCCACCAGCGTCACGCGGCCGTGACCCCACAGTCGTTGCGC
>CAIPQY010000337.1 GCA_903867275.1 uncultured bacterium
ATCGAAGGCGGATGCCACCTGCTCGATGCGCTCGGCACGCGTGCGCGCCGCCTGCGACTTCTGCTCGGCAATGGTGGCCGTGGCCTGCAGCGCTTCCGCCAGGGCCTGCGCATCGCGGTGCGACGCGGCCTTCACCGAAGCCTCGCGCGCCTCGCGTGCAACGGCTGCGTACTGATCGGACGCCGCGCGCAGCGCGACCGGATCGAACTTGGTCGCTTCGTTCGCGGCAGGATCAACCACCGCAGCAAGCGCTGCATCGACGGCGCGCTGCGAGGCGCGAGCCTGATCCAGCCCGCGATCGCGGCGCTCCACCGCAGCGGACTGCAGCCGTGCGGCAGATTGGCGGAACGCTTCCTGCATCGAAGACGGCTGCCGATCCACGGCCGCCAGCAGTTCGCGTGCACGCGCCTCCAATGCCAGTGGATCTTCGGATTGCTTCAGCAGCGCGTCGGCTTCGGCAAGCAACGCAGTGGAAGCGGCCACCTGCTGCGCCTGTGCGGCCTGCGCGTTGGCCACGCGCTGCTTGGCAGCGGCAAGTTCCGCGCGGCTGGCATGACGCACATCAGCCGCTTCGGAAGCCGCCACGCGCTCGGCCGTGGCGAAGTCACCAACCGCAACAGCGCGATCGATCTCGGCGATGGCGGCGGCGAATCGCTGCTCGTCGCTCCACCACTGGAAGCCCCACCAGCCAGCGGCCCCCAGCACACCGGCAAGCAGCACCGCGCCAAGCGCCATCGAGGCGCGTCGCCGCGCCTTGGCTGCATTCGCCTGCGTGCGGCGCTGTTGCAGCCTTCGCGCCACCGGCGACGGCAAGGCGGCATCCGCGCGCACCGCCGCATCGGCAAGTCGATCCAGTTCCTGAATGCCGGCGGCCTGATCCAGCGCAAGCTCCAGCTTTCCAATCACTGCCGCGCGTTCCGCCTCGCTGGCCGCGCGCTCACGCTCACGACGCAGCAGGTCGAGCGGACCAGCCGCCTCGCGACGCAGCGTTTCGCCAAGCGCGTGGGCCGAGGCAAGCTTCTCCCACACCTGCGCCGCCTGCTTCAGCGCCGCCATGTCCATGGCCGCAGCCGCCGCGTGCAACGCCTCCACCGCATTCTTGGCGCCGCGCTGCGCTTCAAGCAATCGATCGGCCTCGGCCATCGATCGCGCCTTGTCGAACACATCGCGATGATCGTCCACGCGAAGCGACATCTGCTCCACCTGCGTCATCACCGCACTGGCCGCTTCGGCATCACCATCGCGAATGGCCTGCCGCGCCGCTTCGGCAAGCGAAGCGACCGCCTCGCGTTCCAGCTTGCGGATCGACTCAAGCCACGCCGGCTGCCGCGCATCGCGATCAACCAACGCACGCAGCGTCGCCAGACGCTCCGACACCGGCGCGCGACGCAACGCAGCCACGCGCATGGCCGCCAGCAACGGCGCAAGCGACTGCTGCCGACCCGCCGTGACCACATAGGTTTCAAGCAGCGCTGCATCCACCTGCGAAGGTGCACCCAGACCCGCGGCCTGCAACAGTCGCGTCCAGGCATCCATCGAACCATCCAGCCGCAGCGCCGCAGCATGCTGTGCCAGATGCACCGACTCGCCAAGGCTGAACGCCTCGCTGCCAAGCCCACGCTGCGCCCACGCGTGACATCGCGCCAAGGTGGCGTTCACGGCGCGAACCTGCTCGGCATGCTCGGTTGCCAGCGCATCCACCTCGGATCGCTTTGGCGAAGCCTGCAGCAGCAGACCGCGGATGCGCTCGATGAGGGAAGCGTGGTCCATCATGCTGCGGGCCCTCGAAGCAGCCACCACGCCGCAGCGCCAAGCAGGCCCGCGGCACCGATCCACAGCACGATGTTCATGGCACGACTGCTGGTGGGCCAGCCACCACGAGCCGGCGCATCCATCGCCACGCGAATTGGATTCGTCGCCTCAGGTGCCTCGGCACTCGACATGAGATCAGGCGATTCGGAACGCGCCGCGCGCGCCGGCGAAGCAGCTTCCAGTCGCGCGGGCGGCGCCCACGCAACCGTTGCCGCGCGCACAACCTCCGCCGGCTTCTCCACAACCTGCCCCGCACCCTCACGCGCGTATCGCAGCAACGCTTCACTGGCGCGCGGCGGCTCGCCAACGCGTGGCCGCAGCATCCACGCCGCGTTCACCGGCGCCTTCTGCACCTCGGGTTCACGCTCATCCACCACGCAGATCACCGGCACCGGATCCGCAGAAGGTCGCAGCGGCCGCGTGCTCCAGCCGCGCTTCCACCGATTGGCTGTTGGCAGCAGCGCCACCATCTCCTGCAGCAGTTGCAGTCGATCGACACCCGCAGGCAGCACGATCCACGCGCCCACGCCGCTCTGGAACGCGCGCTCCAGCATCTCGGCGGCCACGCCGGCATCGCCGAAGGCACTCTTCCACGCATTCGCTGCACCGCCCGCCGGCTGCATGTCTGGCAACGGCGCAGGGACATCGAGTTCGCGCGGCTCGCCGCTGAACGACGCCATCCAACGCTCGTGATCGCACAGCAGCTGCGCTGGATCGCAGCGCTGCACCTCATCGGCATCCAGCACGCGGTGATGCGCCAGGCGATTGCCGCGACCTGTGTGATCCATGCCGCTTGGTCGAATCACGCTTGCCACCCATTGCACGCCTGCGGGCATCGAGACCGCGCGCGTGGCACGCACGGTTCGATCCCAGTCGCTGGCGCCGTTCCATGCCTCGGAAAGGCCGGACAGCGCCGAGACCGATTCCACCAGCACGCGCGGCATGCCGCCGGTGCGCGCCGCAACCGCAAAGCCGGTGCCGCCATCCAGGCCGCGCCGCACCGAGGTGTGGATCACCTCCGCTCTCATGGCTGCAGTCCTTCCAGTCGCCCGCCGGGCAGCCACTCGAAGGCCGCCACGAACGGCGCCGCCGCCCAGTGCGGCTCGATCTGCGAAGGCCGCACGCCATCCATTTCGCCTGCGGCACCCAGCGCCGAACACGGCACCATCAATACGCGACCAAACGCCGCGCGCAATGCAGCCACGAACTCCGGCGAACCGCGCTGCGCAAGCGCCATGCATGCCTGATGCGCCGCACGCAGTCGCGCCGCCGAAATGCCGCCGCCCTCGTAGGGCTCCTCATGCAGCGACACGCCCGCAGCCTTCGCCCACAGATCGGCCTTCGCCATCGCGATCACCAGCGGCACATCGCACGCCTCGTCGGTGCGACGACCACGGTGGTGACGAATGCGCGAAGCCATCTCGGCAAGCACCAGATCCTGTCGCGACGTCACCGCGTTGCCTTCGGGCAATCCCGCAGCGCGGCGGAAGCCCGGATCCTGCGTTGGATCCAGCACGAACACCACGCCCTCGCTGCGACCCAGATGCCGCGTGACCGGCCGCATGGCATCGTCGGCACCCGGCATGAAATGCTCGCCCGCGTTGTCGTACAGCACCAGCAGCCGCTCCGCACGCTGCAGCCCATGACTTCGCACCGCAAAGATGAACGGCACCGGCACGGTCTCGTCGCGGCCATCCAGCCGTACCGCGCGATAGCCACCACCACCGGCGGTCTCGGTCTTGGCCAATCGCACCGAGCGCTGCGGATCCGCGCTGGCAAACAGCAGATTCTCAGCCTCATGCAACCGCGCGTTCAGGCGCGGCTCGGCGTCGGTCATCTCGATGCCCAGACGCACTCCCTCGCGACGCAGGCTCCACGCCGCACTTGCAAGCAGATGGCTCTTGCCGGCACCCGGCGCACCCACCACGCTCACGATGCTCGCCGGCACCTCCAGCATGGCGCGTGGAAATTCCTGACGACACCGCGGACACGCAAGCCGCGTGCAGCGCGCACCTTCGGGATCGATCGCCGCACCGGTCAGATCAAAGCGACTTGGAAGAAACCGCAGCGGTTCATCGGCACCAGCCACGGGATCACCAAGCAATCGCGGATCTTCCGAAACGAACAGCGCATCGCTTGGCGCAAACCCCTGCCAGCAGTGCGGGCAATGCAGCCTTCGCACCAGGTCCCGGGCCGGCTCGAAGATTGGGTTTCCGTGCATGGCAGCCACTGGCATGGTTCGTTAGGCTACCGCCTCGCTCGGTGCCCCGGCCGACGAATGCTGTTCCAAAACCCGAACACGTGGACCCGCCAAGGGCCCACTGCATGCCACAGGAATCCGATCTCATGCCACGCCTGACTTCCCTGCTTCTCGCCGCTTCGCTCGCCACCAGCATTGCAGCCACCGCCCTCGCCGACGAGGTGCTGGTCACGCTCGCCAGCGGCGACACCATCCGCGCCACGCTTGTCAGTGATGTGGATGGCACGCTCACGCTGAAGCACCCGGTGCTTGGCGACCTGAAGATCGCCAAGACGCAGGTGGTGAAGATGGAGCCCGCGCCCGCCGCGCAGGCTGCCGCACCGGCCGCCGCTGCTGCGCCAGCGCCTGCACCAGCCCCGGCGCCGGCTCCCGCACCAGCCCCCGCAGCAGCACCCGCTCCTGCCGAAAACACCACGCAGGTGCCTGCCCCCGCCGCTCCGGCCGCTGCCGCACCCGCCGATGCCACCAAGGCTGCACCAGACGCCGCAGCCGAGCCCGCCAAGCCCGCGGAAGATCCGAACAAGGCCAAGTGGACCGCTTCGGTCGAAGGCAACATCACCGGCGTCGCCGCCGAGAACGATCAGTGGGATCTTCGCGTGGCCGCCAAGGCGCTGCGCGAGACGCCCGATGACAAGCTGAACATGTACGCCGAGTACTACCTGAAGACCTTGGGTGGCTCGAACAGCGGCAACACCGGCAGCGCCATCACGGATAGCAACCTGCTGAGCAACGTGACCTACGACCGCTTCCTGAACCCCGGCCCGTGGCTGTGGTTCGCCAAGGGTCAGTACGAATACGACATCAACCAGAACTGGGAAAACCGTCTCGGTGGCTGGAGCGGTGCGGGCTACCGATTCCTGCGCGATGATCCGAAGAAGTACGACCTGACCGCCAAGGTGGGTTTCGGTGTGACGCGCGAGTTCGGCGGCGTGGACGACTGGTTCCCGCAGGCATACTTCGAAGTCCAGGGCTTCTGGCAGATCTCCGATCGCCAGAAGGTCACCGCCAGCTCGTTCATCACGCCCGACGTGTCCGAGTTCAACAACTACATGATCCTGACCCGCGTGGAATGGAGCATGAAGCTGGACTACATGAGCGGCCTCAGCCTGGTCGGCGGCTTCCGCGACCAGTATCAGAGCCCCGTGAAGGCGGCCGGCTCCAACCAGAACGACCTGCGCGTGTACCTGGGCTTCAAGCTCGACATCTGATCCATCAACCACGGACCACACACCATGAAGATCATCCAAGAGTTCAAGGAATTCGCCGTCAAGGGCAACGCACTCGACCTGGCCGTCGGCGTGATCATCGGCGCTGCGTTCGGCAAGATCGTGAAGAGCGTGGTGGACGACATCTTCAACCCCGCCATCGGCATGCTGATCGGCGGCGTGGACCTGTCCAACATCAAGATCCCGCTCAAGCACGCCATCGAGGCGGATCCCGCCAAGAACATCGTTGCGCAGCCGGAGGTGGCCATCAAGATCGGCACCTTCCTGAACATGTGCATCGAGTTCTTCATCGTGGCGTGGGCGGTGTTCCTGCTGGTGAAGGCGCTCAACCGCCTCGCCGAGAAGACCGGCGTGCCCCTCGGCACCCCTCCCAAGCCCTGACGTCCGCGTAACAGGGACGGGGGTGTTTATTGGACCCCTCGTGCGCGCCGCCATATCTTCGCGGCCATGGCGATCGAACACCTTTCGGATGAGCAGGTCCGCACCTGGACGCGCGAGCAGAAGGATCGCTGGTGGCTTGAGAACGTGTACCGCGGCAACATGCCGCAGCTCACGCTTCGCGCCGCGCTGACCGGCTTCGTGCTGGGCGGCGTGCTGAGCGCCACCAACCTGTACATCGGCGCCAAGACCGGCTGGACGCTGGGCGTTGGCGTGACCAGCGTCATCCTGAGCTTCGTCATGTTCCGCGCCATGTCGCGCATGAACCTGTCGAAGGACATGACCATCCTCGAGAACAACGCGGTGCAGTCGATCGCCACCGCGGCCGGCTACATGACCGGCCCGCTCATCTCGGCGCTGATGGCGTACATGTTCATCACCAACACGCCCATGCAGTGGCACCAGATGCTGCTGTGGAACATCCTCGCCAGCATCCTGGGCGTGCTGGTGGCCTTCCCCATGAAGCGCCGCTTCATCAACGACGAGCAGCAGCCCTTCCCCGAAGGTCGCGCCGCCGCCGTGGTGCTTGACTCGCTGTATCCGCACGCGCCGCGCGGCGGCACGCTGCACATGAAGGACAACATGCCGCAGCAGCACACGCCCGTGGAGACCGAGGGCGGCGTGGACATGGGCCTGTTCAAGGCGAAGGCGCTGGCGTGGGCCGCGGGCATCGGCGCGGTGCTGCAGCTGCTGGTGGCCGGCGGCTACATGGCCATGCTGCAGATCCGCATGCTTGGCACCGCCAAGGCCAAGGAATCGCTGTGGAAGATTCCGGAGCGCCTCGACGAGTGGTACTACCACCTGGCCTCCAAGGGCAAGGTGCCGCTGCCCAAGTCGATGGGCGCCACC
>CAIPQY010000338.1 GCA_903867275.1 uncultured bacterium
ACCATGGGAAGCATCAGCCGTCGCAAGGCGATCGAGCACGGCCTGCGCTTCCGCCCGCTCGCGCAGACCGCGCGCGACACCGCGGAGTGGTTCGCGAAGGCGAAGCCCGACTTCGACTTCGGCACCAAGCCCGGCGCGGCAGGACTCAGCCGCGCGCGCGAGGCGGAGTTGCTGAAGATGTGGAGCGAACGCCCCAGCCACTGACGATCCATCCTCACCAAAGCACAGGGCCCGCGGACGCATCCGCGGGCCCTGTTCATTTCATGCCTGCACACCGGCGTTCGCCGGCGCCCGCATCAATAGCGGTAGTGATCGGGCTTGTACGGGCCGCTCACGGGCACGCCGATGTACTCGGCCTGGTCCTTGCGCAGCTCGGTCAGCTTGGCGCCCAGCTGCTTCAGGTGCAGGCGTGCCACCTTTTCGTCCAGGTGCTTGGGCAGGGTGTACACCTTCTTGTCGTACTTCTTGCCGTTGGTGAAGATCTCCAGCTGCGCCATCACCTGGTTGGTGAAGCTGCTGCTCATCACGAAGCTGGGGTGGCCGGTGGCGCAACCCAGGTTCAGCAGGCGGCCTTCCGCCAGCATGATGATGCTCTTGCCGTTGGGCAGCTTCCACTCGTCGACCTGCGGCTTGATGTTCACGCACTTCACGCCCGCGACCTTCTTCAGGCCGGCCATGTCGATCTCGTTGTCGAAGTGGCCGATGTTGCCCACGATCGCGTTGTGCTTCATCTTCAGCATGTCCTCGGCGCGGATGATGTCCTTGTTGCCGGTGGCGGTGATGAAGATGTCGGCGGTGCCGATCACGTCCTCGAGCGTGACCACCTCGTAGCCCTCCATGCACGCCTGCAGCGCGCAGATCGGGTCGATCTCGGTCACCTTCACGCGGCAACCCTGGCCACGCAGGCTCTGGCAGCTGCCCTTGCCCACGTCACCGTAGCCGAACACCACGGCCACCTTGCCGGCAAGCATCACGTCGGTCGCGCGCATGATGCCGTCCACCAGCGAGTGGCGGCAGCCGTACAGGTTGTCGAACTTGCTCTTGGTCACGGCGTCGTTCACGTTGATCGCCGGGAACAGCAGCTGGCCGAGCTCCTGCATCTGGTAGAGGCGATGCACGCCGGTGGTGGTCTCCTCGGTCACGCCCTGGATGTTCGGCGCGGTCTTGGTCCAGTAGCCGGCGTGGGTCTTCTGCAGCGCGGTGAGCAGGTTCAGGATCACCGTGTACTCCTCGCTGTCCTCGGTGGTCGCGGTCGGCACGCTGCCCTGCTTCTCGAAGGCCAGACCCTTGTGCACCAGCAGCGTGGCGTCGCCACCGTCGTCCAGGATCATGTTCGGGCCCTTGCCGTCGCTGAAGTGCAGCGCCTGCCAGGTGCACCACCAGTACTCATCCAGCGTCTCGCCCTTCCACGCGAACACGGGAATGCCCGCGGGCTTCTCCGGCGTGCCCTTGGGGCCAACCGCCACGGCCGCGGCCGCGTGATCCTGCGTGCTGAAGATGTTGCAGCTGCACCAGCGCACCTCGGCGCCCAGCTCGACCAGCGTCTCGATCAGCACAGCGGTCTGGATGGTCATGTGCAGGCTGCCGATGATGCGGGCGCCCTTGAGCGGGTTCTTGCCCTTGTACTCCGCGCGCAGCGCCATCAGGCC
>CAIPQY010000339.1 GCA_903867275.1 uncultured bacterium
AGGCACTGTGATGCCTGGCTTCTGCCCCTTTTGGAGGGGACAGTCGACTCTCCATCATGGGCCGTGACCCAATCAAGAAAGCCTCACATCCTCGCGGCTATATCCAACTGTTCACTTGTCAAAGAGAGCCTGCCGTTCACCGCGAGGGCGAAATGCAGGGCCGAGCAGTTTAGCGAAAGCCACGCCCCTGTCAATAGGCATTCCTGCACAGATTTGGATTGTGGACAACCTTTCGGTCCTGCATGGCTTCTGGGCGCCGTCGTTATGCCACAACTGCCTTCTTGCCAAGTATTTATGAAATTTCCGCCACGCAGGCCACCGATGGCACCACCCACGCCGCACCAGCCCCCTCCAGCAGCCGCCAGGCTTCGTCTAGGGTGGCACCGGTGGTTCGGATGTCATCGACAAGCAGCACACCACAACCCTTCATGCGCGCCGCGGCCCGCGCACGCAGCACCATTCGACCTGCGCGCAGCAATCGTTCTCGCCGTCCCAGTCCCGCCTGCCGAGCGAATCCACCCATGTGCAATGCGCGCACATGCGGCAACTGCAGACGCGCGGCGACGCCGAGCGCGAGTTCGTTCGCGTGGTCCGTGCCGCGACGCAAACGGCGCCACGGTGACGTGGGAATGGGCACCACCACAACCCCGTCGCGCGTCAGTTGCAGTCGGCGATGCGCCTCGTCGCCAAGCCGCCAGCCCAGTTGCGCGAGTGCCGCATGCCACGCGTGCTCCTTGGCGCGACGCACCAACCCATCCAACGGCGCTCGATAGGAACCGAGCCGGATGAACGCGTCGAAGCGTGGCCGTGCCACGCATGCCGCACAGCGTGGCCCCTGCCCCACCCGCATGCCAACCGGCATGCAAGGGACATCCGCAAGAGGCACGCCACATCGCATGCACCACGCGGCGTCGCCTGCAAGCACGAGCGCCTCATCGACCGCGCGTCGGGCGTCGGGCAATCCGCAACCAAGCAGCCCCCGCTCAAGCAGGCGCAGGGCATGCAATGGGGCCAGCAACCCGGATCGTCGGAAGCTCGACGGCATGGCAAAAGCATGACGAGCCCCGCGTGGGGCTCGTCGATTTGCTGCTGTTTTTCAGGGCTCTTTTCGCGAAACTCAGCTGGCCGCCATCTTGCGCAGCACGAACTGCAGGATGCCGCCATGGCGCAGGTATTCCACCTCGCCCGGCGTGTCCACACGGCACAGCACCTGGAAGACCTTGCTGGAACCATCCGTGCGCGTGGCCTTCACCTGCAGCTGCTGACGCGGCTTCAGATCGGCTGGCACCGTGATGTCGAAGGTCTCGGTGCCATCCAGACCAAGCGACGCAGCCGTGTCGCCGGGCAGGTAGGTGCACGGCAGCACGCCCATGCCCACCAGGTTCGAGCGATGGATGCGCTCGAAGCTCTCCGCGATCACGCACTTCACGCCGAGCAGCATGGCGCCCTTGGCAGCCCAGTCGCGGCTGCTGCCCATGCCGTAGTCCTTGCCGGCCAGCACCACCAGCGGCGTGCCGGCTCGCTTGTAGCTCTCGGCCGCATCGAAGATGTACTTCTCCTTGCCGCCGTCGGTGAAGTCGCGCGTCCAGCCGCCGGTCTTCTCCGGCGTCATCTTGTTGCGGATGCGCGTGTTGGCGAAGGTGCCGCGCGTCATCACGCGATCGTTGCCGCGACGACTTCCGTAGCTGTTGAACATGGCAACCGCCACGCCGTGCTCCTGCAGGTAGCGACCGGCGGGCGACTCGGTCTTGATGTTGCCTGCGGGCGAAATGTGGTCGGTGGTCACGCTGTCACCCAGCGATGCCAGGCAGCGCGCGCCGTGGATGGAGGCGATCGTGCCTGGCTGCTTGCCCATGCCGTCGAAGTACGGCGGGTTCTGGATGTAGGTGCTCTTCGCGTTCCATGCGTACATCTCGCTGGCCTCGGTCTTGATGGCCTTCCATGCACCGCTGCCATCGAACACCTCGGCATACTCCTTCTCGAACTGCGCGCGCGTCACGTTCTTCGCCACCGCGGCATCCACCTCGGCCTGCGTGGGCCAGATGTCCTTCAGGTACACGGGCTTGCCGTCCTTGCCGGTGCCGAGTGCGTCCTTGGTCAGGTCGATGTCCACCGTGCCCGCGATGGCATAGGCAACGACCAGTGGCGGACTGGCCAGGTAGTTGGCCTTCACGTCCTGATGCACGCGCGCCTCGAAGTTGCGATTGCCACTGAGCACGCTGGCCACCACCAGATCGCCATCCTTGATGGCCTTGCCCACATGATCTGGCAACGGACCACTGTTGCCGATGCAGGTGGTGCAGCCATAACCGACCACATGGAAGCCCAGCTCCTCGAGCGGCTTCAGCAGTCCGCCCTGCATCAGGTAGTCGGTGACCACCTTGCTGCCGGGTGCCAGACTGGTCTTCACCCAGGGCTTGCGAACAAGGCCCTTGGCGCGCGCCTTCTCGGCAAGCAGGCCCGCACCGATCATCACGTTGGGGTTGCTGGTGTTGGTGCAGCTGGTGATGGCCGCGATCACCACCGCACCGTGCTTCAGGTGGTACTCGTTGCCGTGCTCGTCACGCACCGCCACCGCGTGGGGTTCGGTCATCACCGACACGGCCATCTCGCCGTTGCCGCCGGCCGCTGCGCCCACGGGCACCTTCGCGCCGGCGGTGCTCTTCTCCAGGAACTTCGGCAGCTCCTTGTTCCAGCCGGCCTTCATCGCGGACAGCGCCACGCGATCCTGCGGACGCGCAGGACCAGCGAGCGCGGGCTCGATGGTGGACAGATCCAGTTCCAGCACCGCGGTGTAGCGGATGTCGGCCTTGTCATCGCGCCACAGCATGTTGGCCTTGCAGTACGCCTCCACGGTCTTGATCTGACCTTCGCTGCGACCCGACAGACGCATGTAGGTGAGCGTGTGCTCATCCACCGGGAAGAAGCCGATGGTGGCGCCGTACTCGGGCGCCATGTTCGCGATGGTGGCGCGGTTGGCCAGGCTCATGGTGGCCAGACCCGGGCCAAAGAACTCCACGAACTTGTTCACCACGCCGAACTTGCGCAGCATCTCGGTGACGCGCAGCACCAGGTCGGTGGCGTTGGTGCCTTCGGGCAGGCTGCCCGTCATCTTCACGCCAACAACCTCGGGAATCAGCATGCTGATCGGCTGGCCCAGCATCACGGCCTCGGCCTCGATGCCGCCCACGCCCCAGCCCACCACGCCGAGTCCATTGATCATGGTGGTGTGACTGTCGGTGCCCACGCAGCTGTCGGGGAACAGCACGCCGTCGCGCTCCCACACCACCTTGGCCAGATACTCCAGGTTCACCTGATGCACGATGCCCGTGGCGGGCGGCACCACGCTGAAGTTGCGGAAGGCCTTCTGCCCCCACTTCAGGAACTCGTAGCGCTCGTTGTTGCGCTCGAACTCCAGATCACCGTTGATGCTGAGCGCGGTGCCGCTGGCGAAGGCGTCCACCTGCACGCTGTGATCGATCACCAGATCGCACTGCACGAGCGGGTTCACGCGCTTGGGGTCGCCGCCCAGGCGCTTCATCGCGTCGCGCATGGCGGCCAGATCCACCACGCACGGCACGCCGGTGAAATCCTGCAGCACCACACGGCCCGGCATGAACGGAATCTCGTCCTCGCCCGGCTTGGTTGGGTCGTAGCGACAGATCTTCTCCACATGCTCCTTGGTCACCGTGGTGCCGTCGCAGTTGCGCAGGCACGCCTCCAGCAGCACCCGAATCGAGTACGGCAGGCGCTCGATGGCGCCGAACTTCTTCAGCGCCGCAAGGCTGTAGTAGGTGCGATCACCCGCAGGGGTCTGCAAGGTGGCCAATGCGCCGAAGAGGTCGTGATTCGCCATAGATCGGGCATTCTAGGAAGCCTTGGCGAAGCGCTTGGCGGCCAGAAACCCGATGGGCAGCGAGGTGGCTCCGTCACAGGCCAGATCCGCCAGCACCCGCCCCATGACCGGCATGAACTTGAATCCATGCCCGCTGAAGCCGCAGGCCACGAAGGTGCGCATGCAACCCGGCATGCGGTCGACCACGAAGTGCTGGTCCGGACTCATGGTGTACAGGCAGGTGGTGCCGCTCAACACACGATCGGCGGCGCACGGCACGAACTCGGCGGCGGCCAGTCGTATCGACTCCAGTTCCTCCGATGTGGGCGGCTGCCTCGGCTGATCCGGATCGCACGGCGTGCCGTCGCCATGCGTGGCCACCTTCACGCCATGTGGCGCATCCTGATCGTCCGCCGTGGGAATGCCGTACAGGCCACTCAGCCCAGGTCGGTCGATGTACCACGCAGGCATGCGCGGCGACGCACAGGCACCGGGCAAGGCGGGCTTCAGCCATGCGATGGCCACCCGAAGGGGCTGCAGGCGAACGCCCACATCGCGCGCCAGCGACGGCGTCCACGCGCCCGCGGCGATCACCAGCGAGTCAGCCTCATAGGTGGCCCGATCGGTGGTCACACGAACGCCGCTCGGAGTCTCGCTCCAGACCGTTGCACGCTCGTTCTCGTGCACCTCGGCGCCCAGTGAACGCGCCAGCGCCGTCGCGGCCAGCACCGCACGCTCCGGCCGCACGAATCCTGCACCCGGCTCGAACAGCGCCCCCCAAGCATCGGGCAGATGAAATTGCGGAAAGCGTCGCATGGCCTCGGATGCAGTCCATAGTTCGCAGGGCACACCATGCGTGGCCCCACTCGTCAACGACCGGCTCACCACCTCGCTCTGCGGTCCGCCGGCGTACAGCACGCCCGGGCGATGCACCAGTTGCTGGCCCGAATCATGCTCGATCCGCTCCCATCCCTCGCGGCATGCAAGCAGCAGCGGCACGTACTCGGCCGCCTCGAAGTAGCACTCGCGAATGATGCGACTGCCACCATGTGAACTGCCCAGACCATGACCGATCGCATGTCGCTCCAGACCCAGCACGCGCTTGCCGCGGCGAGCCAATTCCAGACACGTGGCGCAACCCATCGCTCCCACGCCGAGCACGATCACGTCGAATCGACTGCGTGTTTCAGACATGCTTCTTCAGTTGCCATTCCGGGCGAGGGGCCTGCACCACGCAGCCGGCGGGCACGCTCTGTGTCAGGAAAACGCCACCATTCACCGTGGCGCCCTGGCCGATCACCGTCTGTCCGCCCAGGATGGTCGCGCCCGCGTACACCACCACGCGATCTTCAAGCGTGGGATGGCGTTTCTGACCACGCTGCACATTGCCGCCCCGATCCAGTTCCGGCGTGAGCGCGCCCAGCGTCACGCCCTGATAGATGCGGCAGCACCGACCGATCTGCGTGGTTTCGCCGATCACCACGCCCGTGCCATGGTCGATGAAAAGGCCGGCTGCGATCGCGGCACCCGGATGGATGTCGATGCCGGTGCGTCGATGCGCCAACTCCGCCAGCATGCGCGGCACCAATGGCGCGCCGAGGCACTGCAGCGCATGCGCGAATCGGTGCGCCACCATCGCCTGAAGGCCGGGATAGCACAGAATGATCTCTTCCAGCGTGCGCGCTGCCGGATCCGCCGCCAATGCCTCCTGCGCATCTGCATGCAGCAGTTCGCGGATGCGTGGGGTCGCTTCCAACACACGCAACATCCAATCCCTTGCCACAGCATCGGTGGCGGTGGCGTCCGGACGATCCGAACGCGCCGCCAGCACCAACTGTGGCTGCAGCGTGTCGCACAGTTCGCGCACCGCCACATGCAGGAACCCGGACACATCGGATTGCGCACCATCTCTCGGCCCGAAGAACCCCGGAAAGCAGATCCAGCGGAATCGATCCAACGCGCGTTCAAGTGCTTCCGGATCCGGGGTGCCGGACCGACCCATGCGATGCATGGCCGGCAGCGCCTGCACGCTGCGCTCAAGCGCCTCCATCAGTGCATCCATGGAGCCGTCGGTCACGCCCGCGATGCTAACCGCGCAGGCTCACTTGCCCGGGTATTCGAACACGCCGCGACCGCTCTTGTCGCCAAGACGGCCGGCCAGCACCAGCTGTCGCAGCAGCGGGCACGGGAAGAACTTCGGCTCTCCCAGTTCGCGGTGCAGCACCATCATGATGTCGTGACACACATCCAGACCGATGAAATCGGCCAGACGCAGCGGCCCCATGGGGAAGTTGCAGCCCAGCTTCATGATCTGGTCGATCTCCTCGGGCCCCGCCACCCCGCCCATCCAGGCATGGAATGCCTCGTTGATCATGGGCATCAGCACGCGGTTGCTCACGAAACCCGCTCGATCATTGGCTGGCACCGGGGTCTTGCCCATGGCCTTGGCCAGTTCGACGGTGCGCTGCGTGGTCTCCTCGGTGGTGGCCAGGCCCTTGATCACCTCCACCAGCGCCATCACCGGCACCGGATTGAAGAAGTGCATGCCGATCACGCGACCGGCATCGGCGCCCACGGCCGCGGCGATGTCGGTGATGCTGATGCTGCTGGTGTTGGTGGCCAACACCGCCGGCGCCGGAAAGGCTGCCTGCATCTCCTTGAAGATGCGCTTCTTCAGATCTGCGTTCTCCGTGGCCGCTTCCACGACCCACTCGGCGCCCTTGGCGTCAGCCATGCTGGGCACGTAACGCACGCGCGCAAGTGCTGCATCAGCGTCACCGCGCGTCATGCGCTGCTTTTCCACCGCTCGATCCACCGTTTTGCGGTGGTACGCCTTCGCTCGCTCAAGTTGCTCGGGCTTCACATCGATCTGAAACACCTGCAAGCCAGACTGCGCGGCAACCAGCGCGATGCCGGCACCCATGGTTCCAGCGCCAATGACAGCCATGCTCTTGATCGGTGTGGACATGTTCGTTGCCTTTCCTTGTGTGAAGTTTTGAGCGATGCGATGCCGAATCTAGCGGCACAATCCAAGCTGAGTGATGCGCCACC
>CAIPQY010000340.1 GCA_903867275.1 uncultured bacterium
CATGCATCGGCGCAAGTGACTCGAGCAGTTCCTTCGCCTGGGAAGGCGATACCTCTCCATCGGAGATCGCGTCGCGCACACGCCCCATCGACATGGTGCCGATCGCCTGCCCCACCAGACTGCTGATCAGCACCTCGTCCTGAGCCGGTTGCGTGGCGATGCGCGCCATGGCGGCCTGCGCTTCGGCGAAGCCCTTCATGTCTCCATCCCCTCGCTGCAGATCGCCCTGCAGCGCCAGCAGGCGGGCAGCCTGACGCATGGTGCTGAGTTGGGGCAGTTCCAGTTCAAAGCCCTTCGAGCGATCCAGTTCGAAGTCGCAGCGTCGCTGCGCGGCGGCTTCCTCCACCAGCGTCATGGCCGGCTGCAGCTGCGCCAGGCGAAGGCGTGCCAAGTTCACTTCTTCAGGCGAGAGATTGGAGCGGCCGAACAGTTCGTTCAGCTGCGTGAACTCGGCCTCGCTCAGCAGGCCGTCGGGGTTGGTGTCCGACTTCGGGCGCAGCAGCGGATCGGACTTGCGCCACGCCTCGGCGGCGTTGCCCCCGGCGCCGGCCTGCGCCCACGCCACGTGCACCACGCCGAGGCACAGCAAGGAAGCGGCCACCAGCAGCCGCAACCCGCCACCGAAATCTCGCGTCCAAGCCAGTTTGCGCGCGCGCATGCGCGTCAGGGTATCGGACACCTCCGAAATCCCGCATTCTGACCAACCACCGGTGCGTCCGCGCGAACGGTTCCGGCGAACAGGAGGAACCATGCCCACGCTCACCTACGACAGTCAGAGTTTCAGCTGGAACGGCAAGCGCCTGTGGCTGGTGGGCGTGAACCTGGAGTACGCGCTGCTGGCACCCGAACGCTGGAAGCAGGCGATCGCGTCGCTGAAGCAGATGGGCTTCAACACCATCCGCGCCAGCGTGCCGTGGTGCATGCATGAAGTGCGACGTGGACGCTTCGGTTTCACGCACGGACTGGATGTCGGCGCCTTCGCGCGCGAGTGTCGGGCACAGGGCATGCACCTGGTGCTGCGCATCGGACCGGTGGTGGGCGAGCCATTCGATGGCGGTGGGCTGCCCGCGTGGTTGCCCGCCGAGCCGGGTGCCAAGCCGCGACAGGTGAACGAGGCCTTTCTGCGACGCGTGAGTGCGCTGTATCGCGCCATCGCCGAGCAGGTGGCGCCGCTGCAGGCCACGCAGGCGCAGGTGGGCAAGGATGCGGGCTTTGGTGGCGCTCGCGCTTCCGAAGGCGGCCCGCTGCTCGCCGTGCAGATCGAGCATGGCTGGACATGTGGCAACGAAACGGTGGGTGCCGCGTACCACGCCGAACTGCTGCGCTTTGCGCGCGAGTGCGGCTTCACCGTGCCGGTGCTCACCAACAACGGTCTGTGGATCAGCACCGAAGGCTGCGTTGAAGTGTGGGAAGGCTGGGACAACCTGTTCATGCACATGCGGCAGCTGCAGTCGGTGCAGCCCGATGCGCCACGCATGGTGGAGATTCGCGAGGAGGCCGCGCGCGCCGCGGGTGCAACGAGCGGGTTGGACAAGCGTGCCGGCGGATGGACGATCGGCATGGACTTCCTCTCGCGCATGGGCCAGATCCTTGCGGCGGGTGGCCAGCCGATCCTGCCCGGCGTGCAGCGCACCGATCGCAGCAACGCGGTGCCTGCGCTGCTCGATGCGGGTGGCCGCCCCAATCCCGCGCTGCGATCGCTTCGCCGCATGGTGAGCTTCGCCAATCACTTCGGTCATGTGTACGCCGACGCGGACGCGTCGCTGCAGACCACCGTGCAGGCGCCCGATGCGTTGCGGCCCGGCGG
Organism: uncultured bacterium; assembly: GCA_903867275.1. Classification (GTDB taxonomy): domain Bacteria; phylum Planctomycetota; class Phycisphaerae; order Phycisphaerales; family SM1A02; genus SYAC01. The sequence goes on from CAIPQY010000340.1 coordinate 1,808, forward strand.
CTTCAGCGTGATCGTGGTCGAAGGCGACGCAGGTCGCGTCAACTTCGTGTTCCGCGGGCCGGACACGGCCAAGGGTGAGCGCTTCGACGAGACCAGCCTGATCACGTCGGAAGGCGCGCGTCTGCAGGTGCAGCTGGGCGATGCGCCGGTGGGTTGGTACCTGTTCGACGTGCGCCTGCACGGCAAGACCACGCTCGACTGGTGCAACCTGTCACCCTTCGCGCTGATCGATCGAAGCGTGCTGGTGCTGCAGGGGCCGGCGGGCGCCGAGGGCGCGCTCAGCATCGATGGCGCCGAGCTGCAGTTCACGCTGCCCGACGTCAAGGCCGGCGCCAAGCCGTTCGTGGCCATGCATCAGGGCATGGTGATCGTGGGTTGCAACCAGCAGCAGATCGACACCACCGTGGTGGAGGCGCATGCGCTGGTGGTGGGTGCCGAGCGGGTGCTGCACGATGGCAGCGTGGAGTTGGCGGCAGGCATCACGCAGGCCTGGCGCGTGCACAGCGACGGCACGCTGAAGGTGGCCGCCGCGCCCAAGCAGACACGCAAGCCGGCGGTGCAGTCGCTGAACGCATGGCAGTCGGCACCAAGCAGGGAGTTCGTCACGGGTCAGAGCGATCGCTTCGCCACCCTGAGTGGACCGGCGAGCCTTGGCACCTGCGGCGCCTACGAAGGTTGGGGCTGGTATCGCGTGCAGTGGAAGGGCGGCAAGTCCGCCCTGATGCTGCCGGGCGCGGCTGGCTTCATGCAGTTGTGGCTTGATGGCAAGCCGCTGGGCGCGCTGCATGCACAGCGACTGCCGCTGCAGGTGGCCGCCGGTTCGCACACGCTCACGGTGCTGGCGCGGCAGGGTGGTCAAAGCGCCACATCGGCCAGTGCGGGTGTTGCATCAGGCTTGCCGTTGGCGCCGCATGTTGTGGAGCCGATGGCGTGCAAGATCAGCGTGGTGGACACATCGCTGTGCGATCCGTTCAAGGCCAGCGCGTTCATCCCCGGCTACTCGCCGGGGCAGCCCATGAGCACCAACGCGGTGAAGATGGTGCTGCAGCAGCGTCGCAAGGATCCCATCCTGATCGATGCGCCTGGCGAGGTGATGCGCGCGCTCATCGTGCTGAACGGTCGCCCGCATGCGGTGATCGACTGGCGCGGCGAGCCGGCGGAATGTCTGGTGCTGCACATGGCCACGCGCGATGCGCCCAAGGTGGGTCTGCAGCCGGGCGCGAACGAGGTGCTGGTGATTCCGTTCGACGCGCAGCGTGCAGGCGTGGATCGACTGGCCAAGGCCCTGCGCACGCACATCAGCACGCAGGCACTCGAGGGCACGGCCGCTTCGTGGGCCTTCGCGCGCTGGGCGCCGCCTTCGCATGGCGGCAATGCGTGGGTGGCCATGAACGGGAAGGTGCCTGCGGCAACGCGCGGCAACGGCAAGGCCGCCGTGTCCACGGATGGCAAGGCGCCACTGTGGTTCAGCACGGCGTTCGAACGCAACGGCAAGATGGACGGGCCCGTGGAACTGCTGTGCAGCGGCCTGAGCCGCGGCCATGTCTTCGTGAACGACGAACTGGTGGGCGCTTACGACACCGCCGACGGACGCGAAGTGGTGGAGCTGCCGAGCGAGCGCCTGGTGGCGCGCAACACGATCACCATCTTCGATCTGGAAGGCCGGGCACCCGCGGGCGTGAAGGTGCGGGGGTGAGGGGCAGCTGCGTCAGGCGACCTTCAGTGGCGCCAGATCGCGATCACTCATCGTGGGCATGCCAAGCTTCAGCAGCACCGCGTTGATCGCGCCGACCGTGACGAGTCGCGGCGAAGTCACCTCGATGCCGATGGGCCGTCCGTCGGCCGCGAAGTCGATCACCAGGCCCGGACCCGCTTCCTCGCAACGCGCTGACAGGGCACCGGCGGCGGCAGGCAGGTGCAGATAGGCCGCGATCAGCTCGCCGCGCAGGTAGGAGGCTTCGAGCTCGATGTCCTTGGTTTGCGAGACACCCCTCATTCTTGAAGAGGATACAAGGTGATCATCTCCAAGATCCGCAGCTCCAGATTCGGTTTCATCACGAACCGCCATTGTGTGCCCTCCAGAATCGAACATGCAATCCAGGTCTCGCCGTCCGCCTGTGGAGACAGGCTGCGACAGTCCTGAAGTGCGGTGCGCACCGTCGTCTCTGAAATGGCCCGTTCACGCATCCTCCTTCGAGCGTGGTTGGTGATTCGAAGTGGATCGTCCCACCAATGCGGCCACTGACGATTGATCATCGCTTCCGCGCTCCTCCATTCGCTTTGCTCCATCACATCTCTCGCGGCACGGTAATCGCGAGAGCGTCCATGCCCGCTCAAAATGGAGAAACTTCCGAAGGATTGTTCCTCAGAACATCCGTCATGTGATCGTCAGTCGAGGCAGAGGTGTGAAGGTGCGGGGGTGAGGGGAAGCCTCACTCCGCACTCATCGGATGCCACACCGTCTTGTATTCCACCGCGCCGCGGAAGGCTTCGGGGCCTTCCCACGCATGCTCGTTGGTGAAGTCGGTCTTCTCCGCAACCACGCGCACGCGCTTCAGGTTGTCGGCGCCCAGTTCGCGCAGGCCGGCGGCTTCCTTCTCGGTTGCACAGGCGATCAGGCCATCCAGATCGCGATGCGCCGCGAAGGCGGGCAGCAGTTCCTTGCGCAGACCGGTGATCAGGTTGAACACGCCGGCGGGCACATC
>CAIPQY010000341.1 GCA_903867275.1 uncultured bacterium
CTCCGTGCACGACCACTGCCCGATCGCCGGCCCCGTGGTGTCGGATGGCGCGTTCCGCCAGGCATTCGCGCGACTGGCGCACGGGCCGGTGGCGGCGCAATGGACCGATGCGCCCGTGCTTCCCGGCCTCTTCGCCACGCTTGCGCATGGTTCGCGCGGCACCTGCACCGCGTTCCTGGCGGCCGAGCTCATTGCTGACATGGTCTGCGGCACGCCGCGATGCGTGGCCGACGACCTGCTCCCCGCGCTCCTTCCGCAGCGATTCCTGGTGCGTGAACTGCGCGGTGCGCCGCGCGGCTGACGCGGCACGTCAGCGAACGACGTCGAGCATCAGCAGCTTCTTCATCGGCCAGACATCGAAGCGCTGCCGCTCCTGGAGCCGGGCGGCCATCATGGGGTCGTACGTGGCAAGTCGCGCGATGTCGTCCTCGATCGCGATGACGCATCCATCGGGATGGGCGTCGATCCAGGGGCCGAGCGCGCCGGGTCCAGCCGCGTAATCGATCCACGTGCCGCTGTACCAATCGATGGTGAGGTTGCGGGCCGTGTAGACGATGCACGGACGTTCGCATTCGGCAATGGCTTCCGCCACGGGCTTCGAGCTCATTGCGCGCATGGCAATGTCCTCTGCCTGGTGGAATCCAAGCCACATGGCGAACGATGCCGTGAAGCACACCCCAAGCGCGGGAAGTCGACGCTCGCGCCACTTCCACCACTTCACCGCCATCCATGCCGCCACCACCGCCGGGAGGAGCGGCGCGGTCATCCAGACAAGCGTCCAGCCGGGCAGCCACGCGGGTGTGCTTCCACGCAACACGGTCACGGCTGCGGCAACGGGAATGCCGATGCCCACCACCGTCATGGCGATGCAGGTGGTGATCCGCACGTCCGGCGGGGTGATGCCCGCGGGCAGGTCCGCCACCGAGCCATCGATCCACCGGACCAGGGTTCCGGACACCAGCAGCGCCAGCGGTGTAGCGAGCGGCAGGAGGTACGTGGCTTCCTTGCCACTCAACGCGCTGAAGCCGATCAGCGGCAGGATCACCGCCACCAGCATCAGCGCGCGCAGGTCTCCGCCGCGAATGAACCCCCACGCACGCGCCGGTGACATGTTGAACCACGGCAGCATCATCATGGCGGTCGCCGGAAAGAAGCCTCCGAGGAACGCGGGCAGAAGCACCCACCACGGATCGTTGTGCCCACCCTCTCCGGTGAATCGATCGACGAACTCGAAATTCCAGATCCGCGCCGCGCGAACGGGATCCGCATGCCAGTAGAGGTACGCCACCACGCCGAGCGGCAGCAACGCCATCGGAAGGCCGAGCGAAGGCAGCAGGAACCGCATCTCGCGCATGCGCCCGGCCAGGAGCAGCCACGCTGCCACGATGGCGGGCGGCGCAAGGATGAGCGGCCCCTTGGTGAGTCCGGCGAGCGCGCACGCACACCAGAATGCGGCGATCCAGCCGATGTGCCGACGCCCGGACGCGCGTCCGGCGTCCACCGCGCACCATGCGGCACACAGTGCCAGCCACCACCAGGCGGAGAGCATCGGATCGGTGATCGCCAGGCGACCCACGATCTGGACGAGCGGCATGCATGCAAGCAAGCCGACGGCCAGCATGGCGGACAGCGGGCCGCACGTGCGGCGCGCGAACCAGAACAACGAGACCAACACGATCGACGAGCCGAACGCGCTCGGGAAGCGGACCGCGAATTCCTCGTGCCCGAACACCCGAACGCACACTGCCTGCGCCCAGTACGTGAGCGGCGGCTTGGTGAGGTGGATCTGGTCACGCAGCTGCGGCGCAAGCCAGTTGCCGTGCTCTGCCATCCAGCCGCTCACCGATGCGTAGCGACCCTCGTCCGGTGGGAAGAGCGCGTGGTTTCCCAGCGAATGCCAGACCAGGAAGAGCGCCGCCAGCAGCACGCCCCACTGCGCCCAGCGCGGAGGGTCGGTGTTGCGTTCGAGCGGCTGCATGCAGGGCATTAGACCGTGATTCGCAGGCGCACGCATTGCAAGCGCGCCGTCCTCACTCGTCCTTGCTCACCAGCCGCGCCAGGAGCACGGCCGGGTAGAGCACGCCGATCAGTCCCTCGATCATCGCCAGCGAACGGACCATGGAATTCCCCGGCACGATGTCCCCGAAGCCGATCGTTGCCAGCGTGCTGAAGCTGAAGTAGATGCAGTCGTTCCAGTTCATGGCGCCGTGGCCGGCATTCGAATCCATGGTGGTCTGCAGGGCGGCGGGGTCCATGGCGAGCATCTGCCGATAGAAGATCGCGCAGACCACGCCGAAGAGGAGGAACACGGCCACGCCGCCGTAGACGCGGTCGCGCACCGTGCGGCGCCCGAAGAAGATCACGCGCACCAGCGCGATGATGATGACGCCGTAGTAGATCACCAGCAGCTTGCCCGGCCAATGCATGATGCCCTGCTCGCCGGCAAGCGACGGACTCACGAAGAGCGCGGCATTGGATGCCACCAGCAGCACGAACGCCGCGATGGCCCAGGTACGGTTGGTGAGGAGCAGCACGCCGATCAGCCCCTCGATCATCGCCAGCGACCGGACCATGGAATTCCCCGGCACGATGTCCCCGAAGCCGATCGTCGCCAGCGTGACGAAGCTGAAGTAGATGCAGTCGTTCCAGTTCATGGCGCCGTGGCCGGCGTTCGAGCCCATGGTGGCCTGCAGCGCGGCGGGATCCATGGCGAGCATCTGCCGGTAGAAGATGGCGCAGACGACTCCGAACAGCAGAAACACGGCCACGCCGCCGTACACGCGGTCGCGCACCGTGCGGCGCCCGAAGAAGATCACGCGCACCAGCGCGATGATGATGACGCCGTAGTAGAGCACCAGGATCTTGCCTGGCCACTGCATGATGCCCTGCTCGCCGGCGAGCGACGGGCTCACGAAGAGCGCCGCGTTGGACGCCACCAGCAGCACGAATGCCGCAATGGCCCACGTGCGGTTGGTGAGGAGCAGCACGCCGAGCATCGGCACCGCGGCGTACATGGTGATGACGAGCGGCGGCACCGCGCCGTCCTCGCGATCGAACGCCCAGCTGAGCCCGAGCAGCAGGAACATGGCCACCATCAGCGGCAGGCAGCTCGAGCGCACGCGCGCCATGGTCCGCCGACCGTGGTCCGCCAGGCGATGGTGCCAGCGCAGCGAATGGATGCCGGCCGCCGGCTCCTCGCCGCGCGATGCGCCGTCCACCTGCGGATGCTCACGGTGCGTGCCGTCCATGCGCTCCTCCGCGTGCGTTCACGGGCGCCCGGTCCACGCACGCGCGTGGACCGGGAAACGCCGTCAGCTGCCCGTCGCCACCACCGGCTGCGCGCCGCGCTCGCTCACGAGCACCACGAGCAGGTTGGTGACCATCTCGGCCTTCTGCTCGGGCGTGAAGTCGGCGATCTTCTTGGCGTGGATCTGCTCGATGGCCAGTTCCACCA
>CAIPQY010000342.1 GCA_903867275.1 uncultured bacterium
CACGCTGCTGGTGCTGACGGTGATCACCGTGGCGGTGCGCTACATCGACGTGGGCGAGTTCAACATGGTGATCGCGCTCGGCGTGGCGGTGGTGAAGGCCACGCTGGTGGCGCTGTTCTTCATGCACCTCCGCTGGGATCGCCCGTTCAACCTGCTCACCTTCGTGGCCAGCATGGCCTTCGTCATCCTGATGATGGCGTTCTGCCTGATGGACACGGCCCAGTACCGCCCGCTGCAGTTCACCGGCAATGCGCCCGAGGTGGAGAGCACGCTGCAGGCGAACGCGCCGGGTGCACCGGTGGCGCGCTTCAAGCCCTACACGCCGTGAGCCGGAGCGCCTGCTCGTGGCGGTGAAGACCGCCACCACGGTGGATCCGTTCGACGACGCCCGTCAGCGACATGCTGCGGGCGTCTTTGGCATGTGGCTGTTCCTCATCATGCTGGCGATGCTGTTCGGCGCCACCATCCTGGGGTACCTGGTGGTTCGGGTGAACGCCGATCCGATGGAGCCGTTCGTGCCCGACGATGCGCCTGCGCTGCCGCATCTGCTGCTGGTGAGCACGGTGGCGCTTTTGGTGAGCAGCTACACCATGCATCGAACGGTGCGCGCCGTGCGACAGGGGGTGCAGGTCGCCGCGGCGCGCATGGCGGGCGCCACGCTGCTGCTCGCGATCGCCTTTCTGCTGCTGCAGGCCTGGGCGTGGCTCGATCTGTGGCGGCAGAACGTCCGCATCGATGATGGCCTGTATGCGTGGACCTTCTACGTGCTCACCGCGCTGCACGCGCTGCACGTGATCGGTGGACTGGTTCCGCTGTGCGTGGTGTGCTGGCGCGCCGCCCGTGGTCGCTACAGCCCGCAGCATCCGGAGGGCGTGATGTACTGCGCCATGTACTGGCACTTCCTGGATGCCGTGTGGCTGCTGCTCTATGCCACGCTGTGGCTCGGCTCGCTCACCTGGTAGCGGGCGGCGGCTGGTGGAACGCGAAGCGCGCGAAGTGCAGGCACGGCACCGTGATCAACGGCGAGCCGTCGCGCGTGCGGAACAGCACCGAGGCAGGTGAGGCCTGTGCGTCGACCTCCACCATGGCGTCACCGAGTTCGAACGGCGGCATGCCCTTGGCCGCGTCGGCCAGCAGGATCTCGGTCCATGCATCGCCGCGGCGCAGCATGATCACCGGCGTCTTGGCGGCCATGTCACCGGGCTCGTGCCAGCGCGCCACCGGGAAGTCGAGCCGCCCACTGAGCAGATAGCGGCTGTAGCTGGTGTTCTTGATGCGTCGCGTGTCCTGCTCGCCGGGCAGGATCACGTCGGTGTCCGGATGCGTGGCAAGCCAGTGCTTCCAGGTGCACGCCTGCACGCCCGGAAGGGGAACGAGTCGTTCGTCGCGACCCGCCGCCGGGCCGGCGATGGCGCGCATGCCGAGTTGGCTCCACAGGCTTGGCACCTCGCTGCGGTCGTACATGACCAGATTCGAGTCGAGCAGCAGTCCGCTCACCCCGAACTGCAGTTCGCGGCCATCCACGCGCCGGTCGAACGCCACGGCCGCATCGCACAGCGGACTGAAGGTGACCGCGATCGGCACATCACCCAGCGTGTCGTTCACCACTTCGTGCACATTCAGCACCTGCACCGGATAGGCGCGCGCCTTGCCGTTCACCACCACGCCGATCACGCGGTCGTCGGTCACCACGTACTTGTCGCGGCGCTTGGCGTTGTACTCCAGCATCTCGAAGCCGGCGATGGTTCGGGGCGCGTCGAGTGCCTGCAGAAAGTCCCGCGGATTGCCGCTTGCCACCAGCGCGCCGCCATCGGCGCGAAGGGCCGTGAGGTCGAAGCCGTAGCTCTCGATCGAGTGTCCGTCGCCCTTGGGGCGATGGCCGCGCAGCACGCCGGCGAATGCCCACGCGATCAGGGAGAGGCACACCAGCACTGTGACCGCGATCAGCCATCCACCGTCGCGAAAGCGCATGCGGCGCGGACCGGCGGTCGGTGTGGAGGCGTCGCTCATGGCTTTGCCGCGGGAAGATCGATCAGCACCGTGCGCCCGCCTCGCACACTGGCCATGCCGGTCAGCGGTCCGCGATCAAGCGACATGGCGATCAGCACCACCGGCAGATAGACAAGGCTGGCCAGGAACAGATTGCGCGCCGACGGTCGATCCATGCGGCGAAAGTGCAGCCAGGCGAACCATGTGAGGCCGAGGGCCGCCAGGCCGCATGTGATCGCGCTGGCCATGCCGGCAAGGCCAAGCAGCGTGCCCATGAGTCCGATCGGCACCAGCAGCAGGCTGCTCAGCAGGCTGGTCTGTGCGGCCAG
>CAIPQY010000343.1 GCA_903867275.1 uncultured bacterium
CCACGGGGCTGGATCCGGAGCGCATGCTGCAGAGCGTGTCCACGGGCGCGGCTGGCAGTTGGACGCTTTCGAATCTGGTGCCGCGCATGCTGAAGGGCGATTGGGCGCCTGGCTTCTTCGCCAGCCTGCTGGCCAAGGACCTGCAGATCGCGGTTGATGAAATGAAGGCCGTGGGACACGCGCTGCCCGGGCTTGAGGTATCCGAGCGGCTATACCGCCGGCTCGACGAACTGGGCCACGGGGGCATGGGCACGCAGGGGCTGCTCAAGGTGTGGGCCGAGGTGCTGGGAGAGCAGAAATTGCCCTGAAATGGGGGGTGGCAGCTGACGTGCCCCGACCGCTGGCGGGGAGGCCGGGTTTCGGCTATCTTCTCCGACCCGCCTCAAAGCGGATTGCAAGGAGATTTCCAATGGCCGCCACCGCAGAAATGAAGCCCGGAAGCAAGGTCACCTTCACCGTCACGAAGTTGCCCGCCGCTCTGGGTCTGAAGAAGACGATCTTCCGCCTGATGCGTCAGGAGACGCGCGTGCAGCGTGCCTTGGACAAGCTTGCAAAGGGCCGCGCCGACGGTGGCAACCGCCTGAAGCAGCGTGGTGGCCGCATGTGGAACAGCCGCAAGACGGCGAGCCGCGTGGTCATCCTGAAGACCGGCGCCACCTTCACGCTCATCTACACGCCGCAGCTCGCTGCGGACCTGAAGAGCGTGGAGAAGTACCTGTCCCGCAAGGCCGGCTGAAAGCCGCAGCATGTCGATGAACTCGGCAAACCCACGACTGCGGGCGGATGTCCCCGTGGTGGTCGTGGTGGGGTCGGGTTTCGGTGGGCTCCGTGTCGCGCAGCGCCTGGCGAAGGCCCCGGTGCGCGTGGCTGTGCTCGATCGCACCAATCATCATCTGTTCCAGCCGCTGCTGTACCAGGTGGCGACGAGCGTGCTCACGGAATCGGACATCGCGTTCCCGATCCGGCGCATCTTTCGCAATCAAGCCAACGCGCTGGTGGCCCTCGCCGAAGTGGTGGCGGTGGATCGCGCCACCAAGACGCTGACATTCGCTGATGGCACCAAGGGTCCGTACGACTGGCTGGTGCTGGCCGCCGGCGCCGGCTCAAGCTATTTCGGCAAGGACGCGTGGAAGGCATTCGCGCCCGGCATGAAGTCGCTGGATGACGCCACGGCCATCCGCGGCCGCATTCTGCGTGCATTCGAGGACGCCGAGGCCGAGACCGACGCGCAGGCGCTGAAGGCGCACCTGACCTTCGTGGTTGTTGGCGGCGGCCCCACCGGCGTGGAGCTTGCCGGCGCCATCCGCGAACTGGCGGTGGAGGCACTGTCGCGCGACTTCCGTCGCTTCGACGCTGCAAGCACGCACGTGATCCTGGTCGAGAGCGCCGATCGCCTGCTGGCCGCGATGAGTGAACAGTCCTCGAGCGTGGCGCTGGATTCACTGCGCGCCATGGGCGTGGAAGTTCGACTGAACGAGCGCGTGACCGAAGTGTTCGATGGCGGCGTGATGCTTGGCACCGAGCGCATCGAGGCTGACACGGTGGTGTGGGCGGCCGGCGTGGCGGCGAGTCCGCTCGGCGCCACGTTGGGTGTGCCGCTGGATCGTGCGGGCCGCGTGAAGGTGCTGCCCGATTGTTCGGTGCCGGGTTCGCCGGACGTGTTCGTGATCGGCGACATGGCCGCGCAGGTGTGCGCGCGCACGGGCCAGCCCGTGCCCGGCGTGGCGCCCGCCGCCATGCAGATGGCCGACATGGTGGCGCGCATCATCGGTGCCGAGAGCGCCGCGAGGACGGGCGCCAAGCCGCCGCGGCCCGCATTCAGCTACTTCGACAAGGGCTCCATGGCCACCATCGGACGCGCCCGCGCGGTGGCGGAGGTGGCGGGCCTGAAGATGCGGGGGCTGCTTGCATGGCTCGCGTGGCTGTTCGTGCACGTGCTGTTGCTGGTGGGCTTCCGCAACCGCGTGTTCGTGATGCTGTCGTGGGGATTCGCCTATCTGGCGTTCAGCAAGGGCGCGCGCATCATCACCGGGCACACGCGCTCGCGTCTGCGGGCACCCCTTGGTGCCGAGATGGAGAAGCTGCTGGCCCAGCGCAAGCTGGGCCGCTGACGCGCGGGCCGCTCAGCGGCTCAGGATCGCGTCGCGAATGGGAATCAGCACGCTGGGGATCACGCGCTGCTCGGCAAGGCGCTCGGCGTGTCCGGCCAGCGACGCCATCACCGTGGGCAGGTCTTCCAGCCGTTCCAGCGGACCGCTGCGGCGAACGGTCAGGTACACGCTGATGGGTTCGCTGGGATAGCGGTTGGGCAACTGTCCCTCGAAGCCCTTCGTGCGGCTCTTGATCTCCACGAAGGCCTGCGTGCCGTCCTCGCGGTCCAGGTTCAGCCCGATGAAGGGCTGCACATCCAGCGGCTCGTCGCGGTGGCGTTCCAGCAGTCCGCCCAGCGGCGTGTCGGCCAGCAGCGCGTCGAAGATGATCGCGTCGCGATTGCCCTCGGCCTCGAAGTCGAATCCGAACACCATCTCGAGGTGATCCACGTCCAGCGGGCGGATCGACAGGAACCATGGCGCCGTCTCCAGCACCGTGCGGTGCAGGCGGTAGGCGTCGGAGAGGTCGGCCGGATTCACGCATCCGCTGCGGAGCGAGGTCTGGCGCAGCGCCACCCACGAATAGCCGCGATCGTCGTCCTCCGGGCTTTCGAGCGAAATCTCGTGATCCTGGCGACGCAGGTCGCTGAGGGCGGGCACGGCCTTGCGCATGCGATCGAACAACTCGAGCACGGGCTCGCGTCCCCACGGCAG
>CAIPQY010000344.1 GCA_903867275.1 uncultured bacterium
GCGCAGGCGGCGCTGTGGGCCACGCTGGTGGTGGGTGTGGTGAATGTGGTGGCCACCTTCATCACGGTGGGGCTGGTGGATCGAGCCGGGCGTCGCACGCTGCTGGTGTGGGGCCTCACGGGCATGATCGGCTCACTGTGCATCCTGGGCTTCGCGTTCATGAACTTCGACGCAGCCGCGGCTGCGGCCGAGCAGCCGGCATCGGCCGAGGGAGCGCTGCCCTACACCACGCAGGGTTCGGTCACGCTGGCGTGGCTCACGCTGGTGTGCGTGGTTTCGTACATCGCGTGCTTCGCCTTCAGCATGGGGCCGCTGGTGTGGGTGCTGATCGGCGAGATGTTCCCGTTGCAGGCGCGTGGATCGGGCAACGCCATCGCCGCCGGGGCCAACTACTTCGCCAACTTCGTGGTGGGCGCCACGTTCCTGTCCATGCTGTCGCGGCTGGGTGCGGCCAACACCTTCCTGCTGTTCGCGGTGGTGGCCACGCTGAATCTGCTGTTCGTGCTGTTCTTCGTTCCGGAGACCGCGGGTCGAACGCTGGAAGAGATCGAGCGACAGCTGGGCGAGGCGCCTGCGGGCCAGACCTGATCGTTCGATGTGCCGCCGTCGCGGCGCGGGGCGCTCACTTCGCGCGCACGGTCATCTGCAGCGTGCGCGTGTCGGTGGGCTTCACGCCCTTCTCCCACGGGCGGACCAGCACGAAGTGCATGGTGCTGGTGCCGGCCTGCGCGGCGGAGAACTCGAACACGGTGTAGGCGGGCGCGCCGGGCTTGCCCGGCTCGGTGGGCTCCACCTTGCCTTCGCCCTTCTTCCAGTCGAAGAGCGGCTTGATCACGGTGGGCTCGGTGGCCTGCTTCAGGGCGTCGTCGGTGGGGTTGCTGTCGCAGCCCGCGAACATCCACTGGTAGCCGGTGCCGGTGGCGGCCTTCAGTTCCACGCGCAGCGTGTCGCCCACCTTGGCCGTGCTGGCGGTGGTGCGATCCAGCATGATGAAGTCGGTGCCGTCGGACTTCTTCTTGTCGCCGGAGACATCCTCGCGGATGCGAGCGATCAGGCGGCGCGGCGGCGACAGGATCGGGCGACCGGTGACGCTGGTGGGCTGATCCTGCGATGCGGTGCTGGAGCTGCCGTTGCTGTTGCAGCCGGCGAGAAGCAGTGCGAGCGCGACGAAACGGGCGACCTGACCGTGGTTCATGCCGACAGGCTAACGGATTCGGCAGGGCCCACAACCAGATTGCCCCGCTCCATCCTGCCCGACTCGAAGGCCGTGGCGTTCTGCAGCGTGGTGCGCGCGATGGTCTGCACCGCCGGGCGCGTGAAGAAGCCCTGATGCGGCGTCACGATCACGTTGGGCATGCCAAGCAGGCGGGCAAGCGTGGCATCGCGCAGCACCTGACGGCTCAGATCGCTGTGGAACATGCTTGCCTCGCGCTCGAACACGTCGGTGGCGAACGAACCCAGTCGCCCGTCAAGCAGCGCCAGAATCACCGCGTTGGTGTCCACCACGGGTCCGCGGCTGGTGTTCACCAGCATGGCGCCGTGGCGAAGGTGGGTGAGCGCCTCGTGGTCGATCAGATGATGCGTGCGCGGCGTCAGCGCGCAGTGCAGCGACACGATGTCCGACTCCTGCAGCAGTTCGTGCAGCGAGGTGTAGCGCACGCCGATCGCCTCGCACAGCGGTTCGTGCTGCAGATCGTTCGCCACCACATGGCAGCCGAAGCCACGCAGGATGGTGGCGGTGGCGGTGCCGATGCGCCCGGTGCCCACGACGCCCACGGTGCGGCCATGCAGGCCGTTGCCCATCAGGCCCTGCAGGCGAAAGTCCTGGTTGCGGGTGCGGCTCCAGGCGTGCTGGATGTGTCGATCGAGCGCCAGCATCAGCGCCACCGCATGCTCGGCCACGGCGTGCGGCGCATAGTCGGGCACGCGCACCACGGTCAGTCGCAGGCGCGCCGCCGCAGCCAGATCCACATGATCGAATCCGGTGCAGCGCAGCGCCACCAGCCGCACGCCCGCGTGGTGCAGTGCGGTGAGGGTGGCCGCATCGGCCTGATCGTGCACGAACAGGCACGCCGCCTCGCATTCCGCGGCCTGTGCTGCCGAACCCGCGTCCAGGCGTGCATCCACGAACTTGATGGTGTGCTGTCCGCCCTGCGATTCGTTGGCCTCGGTGAACGAGGTGCGGTCGTGCGGACGCGTGCTGAACATGGCGATGCGCATCAGCGGGCTCCTGTGGGTGTGGCAAGGGTGCGTGCGACTTCGGGCAGGGCATCGGGGCTCAGCGACATGGAATCGATGCCGATGTCGGCCAGCCACGCGGCGAAGGCCGGATTGCTGCTGGGCGCCTCGCCGCAGATGCCCACCGGCACGCGACGGGCGTGGGCCTGCGTGACCACATCGTGGATCAGCCGCTGCACGGCGGGGTCGCGCTCGTCGAAGATGTGCGACAGCAGTTCCGAGTCGCGGTCCACGCCCAGCGTGAGCTGCGTGAGATCGTTCGAGCCGATCGAGAACCCGTCGAACAGCTCGCTGAACTCGCTGGCCAGCACGGCGTTGCTCGGGATCTCGCACATCATGTACACCTTCAGGTCGTTGGCGCCGCGCGCGATGCCGTTGCGCGCCAGCTCGGTCAGCACCAACCGCGCCTCCTTCAGCGTGCGGCAGAAGGGGATCATCACCACCACATTGCGCAGGCCCATGGTCTCGCGCACGCGGCGCACGGCGGCGCATTCCAGCGCGAATCCCTCCCGATAGCGCGGGTCGTAGTAGCGCGAGGCGCCGCGGAAGCCGATCATGGGATTGTCCTCATGCGGCTCGAACGCGGCGCCGCCAAGCAGGCTGGCGTACTCGTTGGTCTTGAAGTCGCTGAAGCGCACGATGACGGGCTTGGGGTGGAAGGCCGCGGCGATCTGCGCGATGCCGTGCGCCAGGCGCTCCACGAAGAAGTCGGGTGGCGTGGCGTGGCCCGCGGCGCGTTTCATGATCGCGTCGCGTTCGGCGGCATCCGCCACGCGTTCGGGATGCACCAGCGCCATCGGATGGATGCCGATCCACGACGACACCAGGAACTCGATGCGCAGCAGGCCCACGCCGGCGTTCGGCAGCTGGCTCAGTCGGAAGGCCTGGCCCGGGTCGGCGATGTTCAGCATCAGCGGCACGCGCGACACCGGCAGCGTGGCGGGGTCCACATCGGTGCAGGTGAACGGCACGCGCCCATCGTGCACCACACCCACATCGCCGCCGGCGCACGACACCGTGACCATCTGCCCATCGCGCAGCGTGGTGGTGGCGCCTTCGCAGCCCACGATGCACGGCAGTCCCATTTCGCGCGACACGATGGCGGCGTGGCAGGTGCGTCCGCCGCGGTCGGTCACGATGGCGGCGGCCTTGCGCAGCACCGGCTCCCAGTCCGGGTCGGTCATCTGCGCCACCAGCACCTCGCCCTGCTGAAATCGGTGCAGATCCTCGATGCCGTGGATCACGCGCACCACGCCGGCGCCGATGCGCGTGCCCACGCTCTTGCCGCGCAGCAGCGGGGCAGCAGCATCCTGCAGGCGAAACACCTGCATCACGGTGCTGGCGTTGGTGCGTGCGTGCACGGTTTCGGGCCGCGACTGCAGCAGGAACAGTTCCCCGGTGCGGCCATCCTTCGCCCACTCGATGTCCAGCGGCACATCGTGGCCAGCCGCGCGCGAGGCATGCGCCTCGGCCAGCAGCGCCCACTGCGTGAGCTGCATCACCTCGTCGTCGCGCAGCGCGAAGCGCCGCTGATCCTCGGGCAGCACATCGGCCATGCGAAGGCCGCTTGGCTGGGCGGCGTCGTACACAAGCTTCACGCTCTTCTGGCCAAGTTCCTTGCGGATGATCGACTGGAATCCGGACTTGGCGGTGGCCTTGTGCACCCAGTATTCGTCGGGACGCACGCGACCCTTCACGATCGTTTCGCCCAGGCCCCAGGCTGCGTCGATCAGCACCACGCCGCGGAAGCCCGTCTCGGTGTCCAGCGTGAACATGGTGCCGGCGCAGGCCAGATCGCTGCGCACCATGCGCTGCACGCCCACCGACAGCGCCACCGCCTCATGTGGAATGCCGTTGTTGATGCGGTACACGATGGCGCGGTCGGTGAACAGCGACGCCATGCACTTGCGCACCGCCACATCCAGCGCCTCGGCGCCGCGGACATGCAGATACGACTCCTGCTGGCCGGCGAACGAGGCGGTGGGCAGATCTTCGGCGGTGGCGCTGCTGCGAACCGCCACATCCATGCCCGCGGCCTGATCCACATGCACCGAGCTGCTGGCTGACAGTCGCTGATACGCCTCCATCAACTGCGTGCGGACCAGGTTGGGCAGCGGCGCCTGCGTGATGCGCGCCCGGATGGTGGCGGCGGTGGCGGCCAGTTCGCGGGTATCGCCGGGGGCGATCGACTGCATCTGCTGCGCGACCCACTCCGTCAGGCCTGCCTCACGAAGGTGCAGACGAAATGCGTCGGTGGTCACCGCGAAGCCATCAGGCACCCGGATGCCGAGCGGCGTGAGTGCACTCAACATCTCGCCCAGCGAGGCGTTCTTGCCACCCACCAGCAGCAGGTCGGTGGCGCGGATCTCGGCGAGCGGCAGCACCAGTCGCTGCGTTCGAAGCGTGCTGGAGCCGCGCAACAGCAGTTGCGGCGCCGCGATGATGCCTTGTCCGTTCGAGTGCATGCGCACCTCCGTGGGTGCAGCCTAGAGACGGCTTGCTGCAGCACGGCCTGCCAGCGAGGGGTTGGCGCAAGAACTCGTGAGGATGTCAGGCGTGTTCACGCGTCGCCTCGCGTGCGCGCGAGGCGTGCGCGGGCCGTCAATGTGCCCGCGTGTTCTTGCGCGCATGCGACTGCGCGGCTTCCAGTGACTCGGCCAGATGCAGCAGGGCATCCAGGCGCGCCATGCGCAGCGCCTTCTCGACTTCGGCGGCGGGCGACAGCACCACGGTGGGGTGCTTGTCGGCGGCCAGCGCGCGGCTGACCTGCAGCAGCAGGCCGATGCCAAGCGACGCAAGGAACGACACCTGCGACATGTCGATGATGGCGGGCTTGCGACGGCTGGCGGTGGATGCCAGCAGCTTCAGTTCGATCGCCTGCACGCCACTCAGATCGAGCGGCCCGATGATCTGCACATGCGAGTGGTCGCCGTCGGTCTCGATGATCGCAATCGTGGTGGCCATGCGGCGCAGCCTATCGCGCGCCCGCCGCGCGCAGGCGGCATGCAACACTCCAAAAAGCAGAAGGAAGCGCATTCCAGCGCTTCCTTCTGCACGTTCGTCACAAGAATCCGCTGCTCAGGCCACGTCGCGGCGACGGCGGCACACCATGGCAGCCAGGCCGATCAGTGCGGCGGCGCCCGGTGCGGGCACCGGCACGGCGAAGAACAGGTTGTCAACGGTGGGGTACACCGAACCGCCGCCTGCAGCGGTGATGGTGAGGCCCGCGATCGCTGCACCGGTCGAGTAGAAGCCGGCGAAGGCCGCGGCGCTGTTGGTGAACAGGATCGAGCTTGTGCCATCGGCCAGCGTGACCTGCACCAGGCTGGGCACGGCATTGAAGGTGCCATCGGTGCCGAAGAAGTTGCCCGACACGCCCTGCACGCCCGGAGCAAAGTTGAAGCTCAACGAGGTGGGGTCAACGGTGGAGAACAGTCCACTCTGCACGCGCAGGCCGCCGGTGGCGGTGGCGGTCCAGGTGACGCCGCCAACCGAGCTGCTGAAGCCCGAGCTGTACACGCCATCCGTGATCGAGTTGAAGTCTTCCGTCACCACGCTGAGTGCCTGATACGCCGCGTAGGCATCCCAGACATTCTGCTGCGAGAAGGAGATGATGGCGGCCGAGGCTGAGGCCGTGAGTGCGGTCAAGCCAAACGCTGCGCAAGCGAGGGTGCGGGTCTGCATGATTGTGGGTCCGGAATGGAGGGAACAGGGGGAACGTGACGGGAACGCGAACAACGTTTCGTTGGACACTCCGGTCACCTGAACATCGTGGGGAACGGAACTGGCTGGCCGGGGGGGAACGCCAACGAGAACGGGCATGAATGTAGGTCGGCTGTCCGGACGAATCAAGCCCACCTTTGGCCGCACCTTTCGCAGAATCTGGCCGCCGGAAAATGGAAAAGCCCCGAATCCTTGCGGATCCGGGGCTTTGAGGTCAGGTCAGTTTGCCAAATCAGGCTGCGCGGCGACGGCGGGCCATGCCAGCCACGCCGATCAGGGCCAGTGCGCCAGGAGCCGGCACGAAGCCGATCGTGGCGGGCGTAGCGCCCAGCCATGCGGGGTTGGTGAAGTCCCACGCGAAAGTGAACACTTCGTCGCCAGCCAGGCTCGGGGGAGCCGGCGGCATGTTGAACTTCATCACCAGCGAGTCGGCTGCAGGGAACTCGGTCGGCGACAGGAATCCCGCGAACGAGCAGTTTCCGTAGGGGTTGTAGGTGGTGTCGTACGCGGCAACGCCGGAGTCCTGCAGCGAAGCCTGCAGCTGCTGCAGCTGGCTGGTGGCCGACGCCGGGAAATTGAAGCTCATCACGAAGTACAGCTCGCGGCGACCC
>CAIPQY010000345.1 GCA_903867275.1 uncultured bacterium
GCCCTGCGCGAGCACTTCGTGAATCTGTGCCGCGGATCGGTGGGCGCGTACATCGACCGCTTCGGCTTCAAGAGCGATCTGGTGAAGGCCATGTATGCGGTCACCGACGGCTTCAGCGGACTGCACGGCACCTGGGACACGCCGGGCACCGGCATGAACTTCCTGGTGCACAACATGTGCCGACTGCCCGGCGCCGATGGCACCTGGATGATCCTGCGCGGCGGCATGGGCACCGTGGCGCGACTGGTGACCGAGAAGCTGCAGTCCGCCGGCGGCACCGTGCGACTGGACGCGCGCGTGGATCGAATGATCACGCAGGGCGGCAGCGTGCAGGGCGTGGTGCTTGACAACGGCGAGGAACTGCGCGCACGCACCGTGGTGGTGAACGCCGACCCGTTCAAGCTGCAGACGCTGATCGCCGGCGCGCACGCCGACGCGGCATGGAACACGCGCGTGGAGAGCTACCGCAAGGACGGCACCACCATGAAGGTGAACCTGGCGCTGAACGGTCTGCCGAAGTTCACCTGCCTGCCGGAAGATCGCGGTCAGTACGGCCCCACGATCCACCTGCTGCCCGACGAGGCCGATGTGATGCGTTCGCTTCGCACCAGCTACGACGACGTGTGCGCGGGCCGGCTGCCGGAGTTCCCGACCATCGAGTGGTACATCCACACCACCGTGGATCCGTCGCTGAAGGACCCGCAGGGCCGCCACAACTCGGCGCTGTTCGTGCAGTGGGTGCCGCACACGCTGGCGGGCACCACCTGGGAAGCGCAGAAGGATCGCTACGTGAAGCACCTGCTCGGCATCTGCGACCGCTTCGCGCCGGGCACCAGTGCGCTGGTGGACGACGTGTTCGCGCTGACGCCCTCCGACATCGAGCGACACTTCGGCATCACCCGCGGACACATCCACCACGTGGACAACGGCTTCGGATTCGACGATCGGCTGCCCATCGCCACACCGGTGGGCGGCGTGTATTCGTGCAGCGCAGGCACGCACCCGGCCGGATCGGTGATCGGCTGCGCGGGGCACAACGCCGCCAAGCGCGTGCTGCAGGACCTGGGCCTGTCGCGCGCATGAGCGCCGCGCCGCAGGAACCGGTGGCGATCACGCTTCGCGATGCGTCGCATGCGGACATCGACACCATCCGCGCGCTGGCCCATCGCATCTGGAACGCGTGTTACCCGGGCATGATCAGCGTGGAGCAGATCCGCTTCATGCTGGAGTGGATGTACGCGCCAACGAAGCTGGCCGAGGACATGCAGCGCGGCGTGCGGTACGAGCTGGCGATGGTGCACGGGCATGCCGTGGGCTACGTGGGCCACGAACTGCAGCACGAGAAGCGCGTGCTGCACCTGCACAAGATCTATCTGGTGCCCGAACTGCATGGCCGCGGCGCGGGACAGGCGATGCTGGCGCACGTGATGCAGGCGGCGCAGCATGCGGGCATGCACGCGGTGGAGCTGGGCGTGAACAAGACGAATCACCGCGCACTGGCGGCCTATCGGCGCGCCGGATTCGTGGTGGTCGAGTCGTTCGTGCGCGACATCGGCAACGGCTTCGTGATGGATGATCACCTGCTGCGGCTGGAACTGCCGGCGCGCTGAGGCGCCGTCACCGCACCAGACGACC
>CAIPQY010000346.1 GCA_903867275.1 uncultured bacterium
CAGCGTGGTGGCGGTGAACACCACCGACATCGATCTTGGCACGCAGCGGCCGTGGGATCTGTCGGCCGAGGCGATCGTGGCCAGCAAGAGCGGCGACACGCGCAAGTTCGAGAACATCCTGCTGGCCAGCAGCGGCATTCCCGGCGCCTTCCCGCCCCGCGAGATCGACGGCGAGCTGTACGTGGACGGCGGCGTGACCTCGAACATCATCTACGGTGGCGCCGTGCGCAAGGACCTGACGGTGCAGGCGCGCTGGAACGCGTCGCATCCGAATGGCCCCAAGCTGCTCGTTCGCTACTGGGTGATCCTGAACAACAAGGTGATGAGCGACCCGAAGGTGATCCAGCCCACCTGGCCCGCGATCCTGGGTCGCAGCGTGGAGCTGGCGATCCGCAGCTCCACCGTGACATCGCTGCGGCACCTGTTCACCATCGGCGAGCTGATCACCTGCAGCGGTCAGGCCGACTGCGAGGTGCGCTATGTGGCCATTCCTTCCACCTGGCAGGCGCCCAAGGAGGGCGTGTTCGTGAAGGAGTCGATGATCGACCTGTCGAACGTGGGCATGAAGATGGGCGCCGACCCGAAGACCTGGCAGACGGTCGCGCCCTGACGCGACGATCGTGCTCGACGCCACCGCCATCCACACGATCGTGGTGACCGCCTCCATGGGGCTGGTGGTGGTGCTGAGTCCGGAGATCGTGGTGCTTGGGCTGTTCATGGCGGCCAATCGCACCTCGCCGCGGCGAAACACGGCGCTGTTCTGTCTTGGGGCGATCATCGGGCTCGCGTTCGTGGTGGCGGCCGGCGCGTGGATGACGCTGCCGGTGCAGCAGGGTCCCGCGCAACCTTCGTGGCATGCGGCGATCGTGCGGGCATGCCTTGGCACCGCACTGCTTGCGCTTGGCGCGTATCGCGCGGGGCAGTGGCTGTTCGGCGCCAAACCCATGCCGAAACTCGACGCGGGCGCCAAGTCCGGACTTCGCACCTTTCTCGAGGTGCTGTTCCCTTCGATGACGGATCGGCCGCACAGGCAGGGTGCGCACGCTGTGCACTATTTCCTGAGCGCGTTCCTGATCGGATTCGTCAGCGCGGGGCTGAATCCCAAGGTGCTGCCGCTGGGCCTGCTGGTCGGCCATCGCCTGCATGTGGAGCCATCCGAACGAACGCGCGTGGCATGCGGCCTGGTGTTCGGCGCGATCGCGCTGCTGCCGTGGGTGTTTCCGCTTGCGCTGGCCATGATCACGCCGGGGGCCGCGGTCGCCATGAAGGCATGGCTTGGACGCACCATGGAACGCCACGGGCACTGGATCGCGGCGCTGATCTGCGGCGCCTTCGGCGTGCACATGTGGATGGACGCCGTGGCCGCGTGGCCCGGGTGATCGCGCTTTCAGCGCGTGCGCAGGATGAATGCGGGGATGGCGCCCATCGCGAGGTAGCGACGCAGCGTGGCGGCGGGCAGCGTGTCGAAGCGGCGCACCGTGCCGCGGCAGCCGCGTTCGCCGCAGTTGCAGCGCATGGTCCACACGTCGTCGGCGCCGAGCAGCGTGCTGTAGTCGTGCGTCACCTCGTCACCCGCACGGATGG
>CAIPQY010000347.1 GCA_903867275.1 uncultured bacterium
AGCGAAGTGGACATCACCGTCATGTTCATGCCGGTCGAGAGCGCGCTGGTGGCGGCACTGGAAACCAACGGCGACCTGTACCGCGAGGCGCTCGACAGCGGAGTTGTCATCACCACGCCCAGCACGCTGCTGGCGCTGCTGCGCACCTGCGCGCTGCAGTGGCAGCAGGCGGCGCTGGCAGAGAATGCGCAGCGCATCGGCGAAAGCGCCACCGAACTGCTGGTGCGCATCGAGAAGTTCTCCGATCACCTGCAGGGCGTCGGCAAGGGGCTCGAGACGGCGGTGAAGGGCTTCAATCAGGCGGTGGGTTCGTTCAACACGCGTCTGCTGCCGGGTGCGCGCAACACGGCCGAGCTGGCCCACAAGCTGGACCTGGTGCCCACCGAGGCGAAGGCCGTGGAGACCACGCTGCGCACGGATGTGGCTGAATTGCCCGCGGGTAGGGGTGCATGATGCGCGGGCGAAGAACCGTCATCGCGCGCCGCATGCTCACCACGGTTCTTGTTTGTACGCAGACCTTCGCCGTGTCGATGTTCGTGACGGCCTGCGCGGCCACGCAGTCGCCGACCATTGTTGCGCAGGTGGACGACGGTTGCCTGCCATACGCCCCCGACATGCGCGCGGGCGATCACTTCATGATCGACGCGGAACGCCTGCATCCAACGCAGCCAAGCCTGAGTTTCCGGGAGGTGGATTGGCGCACCGGCATCCTCAATGGCATGTCGCAGGAACAGGTCGCCGCCAATGTGCGCACGAATCCGCCGCAGGTGATCATCGGCCCCGGTGGCGTTGCGTACCTCACCGACGCGCACCACACCATGCGTGGCATCCTCGATTCGAAGCACGCCGACAAGCGCGTGTGCGGCGTGATCGTGCAGAACTGGTCCGACCTGTCCGAGGACGCGTTCTGGGCGCGGATGCAGGCCACGCACAACGTCTACCTGCGGGACGGTCAGGATCAACGCATCACGCCGGCGCAGTTGCCTGCATCGCTGCGCGATTCACAGAGCGATCCCTACCGCGGGCTCACCTGGATGGTGGGCTCTCGCGGCGGTTTCACGGCGCGCTCGGACGTGTTCTTCCAGGAGTTCTACTGGGGCGAGTACTTCCGCAAGCACATCCGGTGGAACGACGCCGATGACGCCGAATTCGAGGACGCCGTGCAGCGCGCGCTGAAGCTTGCCCACGAGCCCGAGGCGTCGAAGTTGCCGGGCTACATCCCGGCGCCGGTGCCTGCGAACACGAAGTAGCGATCTTCCGCGCACCGCCCGGGTGCCACCGAACCCGCTTCAGATCGCCGTGCGCTTCTTCCTGCGCACGCCGATCTCCTTGCCTTCCACCTCGGCGAGGTACTTCTTGGTCGCCGCCGGCAGCATGGTCCACATCTTCACGGCAAAGATAAGTCCCACGATCGTGAAGGGGAACAGGAACATGGGCCAGTACGCCCAGCTCTTGGTGGCCAGGATGCCCACCGCGAAGGCCTGGATCGCGCTGCCCAGCTTGCTGAACGCGTCGGCGATGCCCGTGGCGGTGGCCGCGGCCTTCTTGCCGCCGAAGTCGGCGGTTGCGGTGCCAGACATGATGCTGTGCACGCCGATCACGGCCATCATGGTGCCCACGGCGCACACGCCGATCACCAGCGGTCGCCACTGCAGGAACAGCGCCGTGAACGAGCCGGCCGCCGCGCCCGCGGACTCGGCCGTGGCGTTGATGGGCTGCCACAGCAGGCTCAGGATCATGGTGCCGGTGGTGGCGAACATGATGCACTGCATCAGCGCGGCGCTTGGCGCGCGACGCGACTGGAACAGCTTGTCGCTCACCCAGCCTGCCGCGAAGCCGCCCGCGATGCCGGTGACGCAGCCCCAGAAGCCCCAGTTCAGGGTGATGGCCTGCACACCCAGTGGCGTTTCCTTGCTGAACAGCAGGTACCAGTTCAGGATGCCGTCGCGCAGCACGCCGCTCGTCAGTTCCACCACGCCGATCATCAGGATGATGGGATTGCTCAGGATGGTCCAGATCAGCGCGAAGTAGCCCTTCTTCGCCTTGCCGGTGGGTTCGGCGTCGCTCGATGCGTCGGCGGTGTCCAGCGGATCGAAGCCCGCCTGATCGGGCGTGTCCTTCAGCATGATCACGTCGATCAGCGCCCACACGATCATGATCAGCGCGGGAATCACGAAGATGAGCCACAGCGCGGGAATGGTGCGGCCATCCAGCGCGAACAGCGAGTTCAGCAGTCCGCGCGTGAAGGTGGGTGTGGCGGGTTGTTCGAGCTTCACCGCGTCGGCGATGGCACGACCCCAGTCGAAGGCGAAGTACACGCCCAGCGAGATCAGCGTGCCGAAGATGGCGCCGAAGGTGCCGCGCTCGCGCACATGGAACCAGTAGCTCTTCACCTTGATGGTGCTCACCGCGCCGAAGCTCTGGAACAGCATGTTAAGGCTGTACAGCACCGCGAAGGCGACGCCCAGGTTCACCTTCAGCTTGTCGTGCATGAACAGGTACAGCACGCCGGCCATCATGGCGTTCATCAGCGCGCTGCCGATGGCGCCGATCAGCATGCCGCGCTTGCCGCCGATGCGATCCACCACCGGCCCGATGAAGGTGAGCGCCAGCGCGTAGGTGGTGGCGCCGGCGCTGGCGATGAAGCCGAACTCCGCCTTGCTCATCAGGCTGCCCAGCGCCACGGCCGCCACGGTCAGGTTGTAGCGGCCCATGTACAGGAACGCGTAGGTCATGCCCAGCGGGAACCAGTTGGTGAAGCGGCGCCACATGAACCGCGGCGTGTGCTTCAGCGGGTTCGTCAGGAAGTACAGAGTGATGATGTAGGCCAGGGCGGCGCTGACCAGGATGAGGGTCATGGGGGTTGGGCCTTCGATCGGGTGTGCGGGTTCGCGTCGCGGCCGTTCGGCCGTGTTGGGGCGTTCGTCGGGGGCGAGCATAGCGGTGACGGTGCCGAGCCGCCGCGCGGATGTGCCTCTACGCTGAGATGCCATGCTCACTCGCATCTG
>CAIPQY010000348.1 GCA_903867275.1 uncultured bacterium
CGGCTGCCACAAGCACCAGATACATCGCGGGATGGATCTGGTTCCCGATCTTCCATCCAAGGAAGTGGCTCGCGGCCCATGAGGCGATGGCGTAGCAGGGCAGGATCACCAGCGCCCGATTCGCGAGCAGGCGGTGAAACAGCGCAAAGTCCCGCTGCACCAGCACGCCGATCAGGAACATGTAGAACCAGGGCGCAAAGGTGACCTTGGTCAATTTGAAGGCGATCTGCTCCGACCGCGTCTCGTTCAGTGCGTGGAACACTTCGCTGAACGCGATGAACAGGGCGATCAGCGTGAGCAGCACGATGCGATCACGCCGGATGCTTCCGCCCAGGCGCCGGAGTGCCGCGTACAGGATCGGAATCAGCACGTAGAACTGCAGCTCCACCGTGATGGTCCAGAGGCTGCCGTTCAGCACGCCCGAGCCGAAGTTCCGCATGAAGTCCGGGTTGAAGAACTGCACGAACGTGAGCTGGCCCACGACCCACGCCGCGAATTGCGCCGGTCGCACGCTGACCGTGTCGAAGTACCCCACCTTCCACACGCTGACCAGCGCCAGCAGTGTGCAGACCCAGAGTGCCGGGAAAATGCGGAGACCTCTGTTGAGTGCGTATTCGCCCAGACGCGAATTGCTCTCGTACGACTTGCTGATCAGGAACCCGCTGACGAAGAAGAAGATCGGAACACCGGGCACCAGTTGCGACAGGTCGGACCACCAGGCGCTCTCGACCTCGAAGTGGTACGCGGCATGGTGGATCGCCACCTGCAGGGCGGCGATCAGGCGCAGCAGATCGAAGTTGTTGAGGCGGAAGATTTGCTTCACTTGTGGGGCCTTTCAGGGAGATGCGCCGCGGCGTTCGGCAGCAGACCTCCATCCACATGCAGGCTGCACAATTTCATGGTAGCGATCTGCCGTGCACGAACCCGCCCACTGCTGGTCGAGGTATGTTTGACGCCTACTCGAGCCTCCCATGAAGCAGATCCTGCAATCCCTGAAGACCGGTGCCACCGAGGTGGCGGAAGTGCCCTGCCCGACCGCGCGACGCGGCCAGCTGCTGATCCGTACCTCGCGCACCCTGGTGTCCGTGGGAACCGAGCGCATGCTGGTGGAGTTCGGCAAG
The DNA here is from genome assembly GCA_903867275.1 of uncultured bacterium. GTDB lineage: Bacteria > Planctomycetota > Phycisphaerae > Phycisphaerales > SM1A02 > SYAC01. The sequence continues at coordinate 1,122 of CAIPQY010000348.1, forward strand.
GCCGGCTGGATCGAGAAGGCCCGCCAGCAGCCCGACAAGGTGCGCATGGTGCTGGACAAGATCAAGACAGACGGCCTGATGCCCACGCTGGAGGCCGTGTTCAACAAGCTGGACCAGCCGCTGCCGCTGGGCTACTGCAACGTGGGTTCGGTCATGCAGGCGGGTGGCGGCGTGAGCGGCTTCGAGGTGGGCGACCGCGTGGTGAGCAACGGCAAGCATGCCGAGGCGGTGTGCGTGCCCATCAACCTGTGCGCCAAGGTGCCGCCGCAGGTGAGCGACGAGGAAGCCGCCTTCACGGTGCTGGGCGCCATCGCGCTGCAGGGCATCCGTCTGGTGCAGCCCACGCTGGGCGAGACCGTTGTGGTGACGGGCCTTGGACTGATCGGCCTCGTCACGGTGCAGCTGCTGCGCGCACACGGCTGTCGTGTGCTGGGGCTCGACTTCGATCCGGCCAAGCTCGAGCTGGCGAAGCAGTTCGGCGCCGAAGTGGTGAACCTGGGCGCCGGCGCCGATCCGGTGGCCGCCGCGCAGGCCTTCTCCCGCGGTCGCGGCGTGGACGCCGTGATCGTGACCGCCAGCACCAAGAGCAACGAACCCATGCATCAGGCGGCGCTGATGTGCCGCAAGCGCGGCCGCATCGTGCTGGTGGGCGTGACGGGTCTGGAGCTTTCGCGCGCCGACTTCTTCGAGAAGGAACTCACATTCCAGGTGAGCTGCTCGTACGGCCCCGGACGCTACGACCCCAGCTACGAGGAGAAGGGCAACGACTATCCCGTGGGCTTCGTGCGCTGGACGGAGCAGCGCAACTTCGAGGCGGTGCTCGACATGATGGCCGACGGCCGTCTGAACGTGAAGCCGCTCATCTCGCACCGCTTCTCCGTGACCGAAGCGGAGCAGGCGTACGAGCTGGTGGGTGGCAGCGCACCGTCGCTCGGCATCCTGCTCGAGTACCCGACCGCAGCCGAGAAGCCCGAGGCGACGCTTCGTCAATCCACCGTGAAGCTGCCTGCGGCTCCGGGTGCGCCCACGACGGGCGCGGCCTCGATCGCCTTCGTGGGCTCGGGCAACTACGCGACCGCCGTGCTGATTCCGGCCTTCAAGGATGCGGGCGCGCGACTGAAGGTGGTCGCCAGCAGCGGCGGCGTGACGGGCGTGCACGCGGGCCGCAAGTTCGGCTTCGAGAGCACCACCACCGACACCGACGGCGTGTTCACCGATCCCGATGTGCAGGCGATCGTGCTGAGCACGCGCCACGACACGCACGCCGACATGGCCTGCAAGGCGCTGCGCGCCGGCAAGCACGTGTTCGTGGAGAAGCCGCTGGCGCTGAAGCACGAGGAGCTGGGACAGATCGAGCAGGCCATCGCGGAAGGCATGCGCAACGGCCGCGCACCGATGGTGATGGTGGGCTTCAACCGCCGCTTCGCCACGCAGGTGCAGAAGGTGAAGTCGCTGCTGAAGGGCGTCACCGGCCCGAAGAGCTTCATCATGACCGTGAACGCCGGCGCGATTCCCGCCGAGCACTGGACGCAGGATCGCGAGGTGGGCGGCGGCCGCATCGTGGGCGAGGCATGCCACTTCATCGACCTGCTGCGCTTCCTGGCGGGCAGCGCGATCACGGGTCACCGCGTGAGCGTGATGGACACCAGGACGCGCGACACGGTGAGCATCGAGCTGTCGTTCGCCGATGGCAGCATCGGCACGGTGCACTACTTCGCCAACGGCTGCAAGGCGTTCCCCAAGGAGCGTCTCGAGGTGTTCGCGGCGGGCCGCGTGCTGCAGCTGGACAATTTCCGCAAGCTGACCGGCTTCGCGTGGCCGGGCTTCGCGAAGATGAACCTGTGGAAGCAGGACAAGGGCCAGAAGGCCTGCGCGGCCGCGTTCGTGCAGGCCGTGGCCGCGGGCGGCGCGTCGCCGATCCCGTTCGATGAACTGCTGGAAGTGGCCCGTTTCACCATCGACGCGGCCGACCAGTGCGAGGGCGGACGATGACCACGAAGCTGATCGACATCATCGCGGGCGCACGGCCGAACTTCATGAAGATCGCGCCGATCATCCGCGCCATCAAGGCGCGCGAGGCCGCCGGTGGTCCGCTGCGCTACCGGCTGATCCACACGGGTCAGCACTACGACGCCAAGATGTCCGGCGACTTCTTCACGCAGCTCGGCATTCCGCAGCCCGACGTGAACCTGGAGGTCGGCAGCGGCACGCAGGCCGAGCAGACCGGCGGCATCATGACCCGCTACGAGAAGCTGCTGCTCGAGAAGCGCAGCGACCTGTGCCTGGTGGTGGGCGACGTGACCAGCACCATGGCCTGCGCCATCGCCGCACAGAAGCTGTGCGTGAAGGTGGCGCACGTGGAGGCGGGCATCCGCAGCGGTGACTGGACCATGCCGGAGGAGATCAACCGCATGGTGACGGACTCGATCACCAACTGGTTCTTCACCACCAGCGAGGTGGCCAACGAGAACCTGCGTCGCAGCGGCGTTCCTGACAAGGCCATCTTCTTCGTGGGCAACACCATGATCGACACGCTGCTGTCGAACATGGAGCGCCTGAAGCAGCCGCCGTTCTGGGGCGAACTGGGCCTGGAGGCGGGCAAGTACTTCGTGGTCACGCTGCATCGACCGGCCAATGTGGATGCGGGCGACACGTTCTCGCAGCTGCTGAAGGCGATCGGCGACACCACGCGCGGCGAGAAGGTGGTGTTCCCGGTGCATCCGCGCACGGCCAAGACGCTTCGCGACATCGGTGCGGTGCCGAACAACCTGCTGCTGGTGGAGCCGCAGCCCTATCTGGAGTTCAACTACCTGGTGAAGCATGCCAAGGCGGTCATCACCGACTCGGGCGGCATCACCGAGGAAACCACCGTGATGGGCGTGCCGTGCATGACGCTGCGCAACAGCACCGAGCGACCCGAGACGGTGACCATGGGCACCAACGAGCTGCTGGGCATCGACCCCAAGGCGCTGAAGCCCGCGCTGGATCGACTGTTCGCGGGTCAGTGGAAGCGCGGCGCGATTCCGCCGCTGTGGGATGGACACACCAGCGAGCGCATCGTGAAGGCGCTGGAGTCGGTGCTGGGGGCGTGATGGCTTCCGCGCAGACGCTGCTCCGCTACTGGCACACGCTGCGACACCTGAAGCCGGCCCAGTTCATCGGTCGCGTGCGGTTTCGTCTGGCCAGACCGCGGGTCGATGTGCGGCCGGCGCCGCCCCTGCGCGAACGCGATGGTGCGTGGTGCGAGGCGGCCCGACGGCGCGCCAGCCTGGAGGCGCCGGGGACGTTCCGATTCCTGAACGTGTCGCATGCGCTGTCGGATGTGGGATGGGATGGTGATCAGGTCGCCAAGCTGTGGCGCTACAACCAGCACTACTTCGAGGATCTGCACGGTGTTGGCGCCGAGGCGCGCACCGCGTGGCATCACGATCTGCTGGCGCGGTGGATTCGCGACAATCCACCTGCGCGTGGCACGGGGTGGGAGCCCTATCCGTCATCGCTTCGCATCGTGAACTGGATCAAGTGGGCGTGGCAGGGCCAGGCGCTTTCATCGGAAGCGGTGCACAGTCTGGCGGTGCAGGCTCGGTGGCTCATGCAGCGCCTGGAGTGGCACCTGCTCGGCAATCACCTGTTCGTGAACGCCAAGGCCCTGGTGTTCGCGGGGCTGTTCTTCGAGGGCCCCGAAGCCGATGCGTGGTTCGAGAAGGGACTGCACATCCTGCGCCGGGAGGTGCCCGAACAGATCCTGAAGGATGGCGGGCAGTTCGAGCGATCGCCGATGTACCACGCGCTTGCGCTGGAGGACATGCTGGACCTGTGGAACGCGTCTCGCGCGTGCGCGAAGGCGCTTCGTCCGGCGGATGCGGAGTGGTTCCGGTCCCAGCATGACCGGATCGAGTCGATGCGGCGCTGGCTGTCGGCCATGACGCATCCGGACGGCGAGATCGCGCTGTTCAACGACGCGGCGATCGGCATTGCGCCGTCGCCAGCGGCGCTGGAGGACTATGCGGGACGCCTCGGGTTTGCGCCACTGGCGCCGGAAGCGGATGGTTTCACGCACCTCGAGGCAAGCGGCTTCATCCGTATGCAGCAGGGTCCGATGGTGGCGATGCTCGATGTGGGCCCGATCGGGCCCGACTATCTGCCCGGGCATGCGCATGCCGACACGCTGTCCTTCGAACTGTCGCTGCATGGCCGGCGCGTGCTGGTGAACTCCGGCACATCGGTGTACGGGATCGGTGCCGAGCGCCTTCGTCAGCGCGGCACGGCCGCCCACAACACGCTGACCGTCGACGGAGCGGACTCCAGCGAGGTGTGGGGCGGGTTCCGGGTGGCCAGGCGTGCCCGTCCACTCGATCTGCGCATCCTCTCCAGCGGCACTTCGCTGAAGATCGCCTGTTCGCACGACGGCTTCCTGCGCCTTGGTGGTGGCGCGATCCATCGACGGACCTGGACGTTCACGCCGGGTGCGCTCGAAGTGTTCGACGAGGTGCCGGGTCGCGGAAACCTTGCCTGCCACTGGCATTTCGCGCCGGATCTCGAGATTTCGGCTATCAATCCGAGTTCGATTGCGCTCGGCGATCATCGGACGATGACCGTCGAGGTGCAGCGGGCGGCCTGGTCCGTGGAGCGATCCACCTGGCATCCCGAGTTTGGTCGAAGCGTGCCGAACTGGGTCGCTGTCGCGCGACTCACGGGGCGCACGGGCGTGGTTCGATTCACCTGGAGCTAGCGTGCATCTTCTCTTCCTGACAGACAACTTCCCGCCCGAGGTCAACGCGCCCGCCAGCCGCACGTTCGAGCACTGCCGCGAATGGGTGCGCAAGGGCCATCGCGTGACGGTGATCACCTGCGCCCCGAACTTCCCGAAGGGCAAGGTGTTCGACGGCTACCAGAACAAGGCGTTCCAGACCGAGACCGTCGAGGGCATCGAGGTGATCCGGGTGTGGTCGTACATCACGGCCAACGAGGGGTTCGTGCGTCGCATCCTGGACTACCTCAGCTTCATGGCCAGCGCGATCGTCGCCAGCCCGCGCGTGCGTGGCGTGGATCTGGTCATCGGCACGTCGCCGCAGTTCTTCACGGCGGTGGCCGCGTATGTGGTGAGCCGCATGAAGCGCATCCCGTACGTGTTCGAGCTCCGCGACCTGTGGCCGGAGTCCATCAAGGCCGTCGGTGCCATGAAGGAGTCGTTCGCCATCCGCATGCTGGAGCGGCTGGAGATGTTCCTGTACCGCAAGGCCGCGCGCATCGTGTCGGTGACCGAGTCGTTCAAGCAGGTGCTGATGCGCCGCGGCATCGAGAGCACCAAGATCGAGGTGGTCACGAACGGCGTGGATGTGTCGCAGTTCAAGCCGCGGCCGAAGGATCCGGAACTCACGCGCAAGCTTGGTCTGGAGGGCAAGTTCGTCGCGGGCTACATCGGCACGCACGGCATGGCGCACGCGCTGGAGACGCTGCTGCAGGCGGCCGACCGTCTGCGTGGTCAGAACTTCGCGTTCATCTTCCTGGGCGACGGCGCGCGCAAGCAGGCGCTGCGCGAGATGGCCGACCAGATGAAGCTGGACAACGTGGTGTTCATCGACTCGGTGCCCAAGGCCGACGTGCCCAAGTACTGGTCGCTGCTCGACGTTTCCATCATCCACCTGCGCAAGACCGAGCTCTTCACCACGGTGATCCCGTCCAAGCTGTTCGAGTGCATGGGCATGGGCATTCCGGTGCTGCACGGCGTGGAGGGCGAGTCGGCCGACATCGTTCGCCGCGAGCAGGTCGGCATCCCGTTCGAGCCCGAGGGGGTGGATCAGCTGTGCGAGGCGCTGCAGTCGCTGAAGTCGGATCCCGCCCGGCTGGCGCGCTTCCGCGAGCAGTGCCTGCGTGCGGCCGGCAACTACGACCGCACCTATCTGGCGCTGCGCATGCTCAAGGTGCTCGAGGATGCGGCGGCGCGCGTGCCTGCCGCTCCGATGAAGGTGCTGCTGCTGAATCAGGTGTTCTGGCCCGATGTCGCGGCCACGGCGCAGCACGGCCACGATCTGGGGCGGTATCTGGCGCAGCACGGCGTGCAGGTGACGGCGCTCGCCTCGCGCAGCCTGTACAGCGAGACCGGCAAGGCGCTGCCGCGCGAGGGAGGCGTGGACGGCATCCGCATCGTGCGCGCCGGGCAGAGCAGGTTCGGCAAGACGGCACTGGCCGCCCGCGCGTTCGACTTCGTCTCCTTCTATCTGGCCGCACTGTGGAGGGCGATCTGGTTGCCACGACAGGACATCGTGGTGTGCTTCACCACGCCTCCGTTCATCGCGTTCGTGGGCATCCTGCTGCGCTGGCTCAAGGGCACCAAGGTGGTCTGCTGGACCATGGACCTGTATCCCGACGTGCCGGTGGCCGCAGGCGTGCTGCGCCGCGGGTCCCTTGCACACAGCCTGTTCGATGCGGTGGACCGCTTCTCCCTGCGTCATGCCGACCGCGTGGTGGTGCTGGGCCGTTGCATGCAGCAGCGCCTGCTCGAGAAGGGCGTCGACCCGAAGCGGATGGAAGTGATC
>CAIPQY010000349.1 GCA_903867275.1 uncultured bacterium
AGCCAGAGGCCCGACCAGGCGGCCAGCAGGCCAAGCGCCACGGAGAGCGCCGCGGCAAGCGTGGACTCCAGCACATGCTGCTGCCGGACCAGATCGTGCAGTTCGAGTCCAAGCGCACTGAAGGTGCTCAGGCCTCCGCAGAAACCGGTGATGAGCAGCATGGCGTTGCGATGCGCGAGCGCCTCGTAGGGATCCACCACATCCTGGGCCAGTGCCTGTTGCTGCGTGAGGTGCCCAAGCAGCAGGCGCCCCAGAAAGCCCGCGATGAACGACGCCGCCACATTCACGCACAGCGTGGGTATCCACGGCCCGACATGCAGTGCATCGCCAAGCCAGTGCGACGCCACGCGCAGACCGGTGCCTGCAGCGCCGCCAGCGAAGGCGAGTGGCATGGCCGCGATGAGTGATGGCTTGGCGGGATTCATGACGCCCCTCCCGCCGTCAGCATGAAGCCCAGCGCGGTGCTTGCGCCGCACGCCACGATGCTGCCCACCGCATACGCGGCGCTCAACCCCCGCTTGCCGCGATTCCACAACTCCAGACACTCCACCGCATAGCTGCTGAAAGTGGTGAATCCGCCGAGCAGGCCGGAGATCGACAGCAGCGTCAGCATGCCGGAGTGATCGATGCCCGGCAGCACGGCCATGCAGACACCGGCCGCGGCGCACCCAAGCACATTGATCAGCAGCAGCGTCTTCCACAGCGCCACGCCACGCCATTCCGTGAGTCCGTACACCGTGAGGGAGCGGAGCATGGCACCGACGCCGCCAGCCATTGCGCACAGCAGCAGCGAAACCAGTCCGTTCATGCGCATTGCCCTGTTGACGACCGCGTGATCATGCAAGAGAGCGTAGCGGCTGCAGAAATGACGATCGCACGCGGCTACGCGCCGCGATGACAGTTGGTGCAGGCCGCATCCTTGCACGGTTCGGCATGCGCCGTGGCCGTGCCGCCGAGCGTGCGCTCGATCTCGTCCTCGAGCTGCGTGGCCAGTTCATGGGCGGTGCGCAGGTCGGTGTTCGCCGGCAACTGCACGTGGAAATCGACCCAGTGCTCGCGACCGCTGTGACGACTCCGCACCTTGTGGAACGAGCACACGCGCGGCACCGTGCCGCCATCTCGGCAATGCTGGTCGAGCAGCTTCTGCACGCGATCGAGATCGCCCAGATCCTGTTCGTCCATCAGGTTGCCGAGCGAGCGACGCACCACGCGCCAGCCACACCACACCAGCCACGCGGCCATCAGGAGCGCGATCACGGGATCGATCCACTGCATGCCGCTTGCGCGCACCAGGATCAGGCTGATGATCGCGCCACCGCTGGTCCATGCGTCCGACAGCAGATGGATGCCATCCGCCTCCAGCGCCGCGCTGCCGCCAGACTTGCCGAGGTGCAGCAGCCAGCCACCCACCACGCCATTCACCAGCACGGTGCTTGCCAGCAGCAGCAGGCCCCTGTCGATGCTCTGCAGAGGCTGCTCGGCCGCGCCGAAATCGTTCACGCACTTGAAGGCCACCGCGCCAGCTGCGGCCAGCACCAGTCCGCCCTCGATGGCGGCCGACACGAATTCGGCCTTGCCATGCCCATACGGGTGCGTGCGGTCGGCGGGCCGATGCGCCATCCACACACTCCACACCGCAAGCAGCGAGGCCACCACGTTCACCAGGCTCTCCATGGCGTCGCCGAACACGGCGGTGCTGCCGGTCAGGCGATACGCGAGCAACTTGGTGAACAGCAGCACCACCGCCACGATGACGGCGACGCGCGTGGCCTTGCGCTCCATGGAGGCCTGTGCCATGCGGACAGCCTACCCCGCGGTTACGCTTTGCACGCACCCATGACGCTCCAGCCCATCCGAAGCATCGTCGTCGGAACCGACTTCAGTCCACCAGCGGCCACCGCGCTGGGCTGGGCCAGTGCCATCGCGCGCGCGCATGGCGCCAGCCTGACGCTGGTGCATGCCTACGTGAAACAGGACCACGAACTTTCGCCGGAGGAGACGCGCGCCGCGCTGGCCGGACTGGCGGCCGTGGAAACCGAGCATGGCCTGCAGGTGCGCGTGGAAATGCGCGATGGCGCGGCCGCCGCGGTGGTGAGCGCCGTGGCGAAGGAGTGCGGCGCCGATCTGCTTGTGATCGGCAGCCGCGGCCGCAATCCGATCAGTCGCGTGTTCCTGGGAAGCGTGGCCGACGCCACGCTGAAGCAGGTTTCACTTCCAACATTGGTCGTGCATCCGGGCGATGCGGTGCGCGCACCACGCACCACCAATCTGCTGGTGGGCACCGACTTCTCCCCCG
>CAIPQY010000350.1 GCA_903867275.1 uncultured bacterium
GCATCGCTGGTGATCGCCACCGTGATCAGCACCATCTCGTTCATCCGCGAGGCGCGTGCGCGCGAGGCCGAGGCGCAGGCACGCCAGCTGGCCGAGAAGCGCGAGAAGGAGACGCGGCAGATCGCGAAGTTCCAGCAGGACATGCTGGCCCAGGTCGATCCCTCCGCGGCCGGCGTGAGCCTGATGGCCTCGCTCGAGCGCCGACTGAACGACACGCTGGCCGACCGCAAGGTGCCCGAGGCGGAGCGGCAGAAGGCGGTTGAGTCGCTTCGCAATGGCCTGCGCCAGGTGAATGCCACCGACGCGGCGAGCGGTTTCATCGACGAGGTGATCCTGCTGCCTGCCACGGTCGCCAGCGGTGCGCAGTTCAAGGATCAGCCGGAGGTGGAAGCGGGGCTCAAGCAGTCGCTTTCAAGAACCTACTACTCGCTCGGTCTGCCGACCAAGTCCAAGCCGCTGCAGGAGCGCGCGCTGTCGCTTCGTCAGACAACGCTTGGCGCCGACAACCCAGACACGCTGGAGTCCGTCGACTGGAACGGCCGCGTGATGCTGGCCACCGGCGAGGTCACAAAGGCCACGCCCGTGCTGCAGCAGGCGCTTGAGGGTCGCAAGCGCGTGCTGGGCGAACGCGACGTGAACACCATCTTCAGCATGCGCGGCACCGCCGATGCACTGGCCGCCGAGGGCAAGATCGACGAGGCGCTGGCGCTGAACATGCAGGCTCGCAAGTTGGCAACCGAGGTGGCTGGCCCCACCTGTGATGTCGCGATCATGGCTGCGGTCGCGGTCGCGCAGTTGCAGCAGAAGCAGGGCAAGCCTGATGAGGCGGTGGCCACATTGCTTCCGTTGTCGCAGTCGCTGAAGGCGATGCCGGACGCCCGTCCGCGCCTGGTGCTGGAGGTGCTGAACGGACTGGCGCTTGCGCAGCACGCAGTCGCCACCACCCAGCCTTCGCCCGAGCGATGGAGCGCGGCCGAAGCCAGCTATCGCGATGGTCTGGCGGTGGCGGTGAAGGCGCTCGGCGAAGAGCATCCACTCACCTTCGACATCCGCGACAACCTGGCCTATGCGCTGCTCGACAGCGGTCGCGTGGATGATTCCATGAAGCTGCTGGAGCAGTCGGTCGAGATCGGTCGGCGCACGCGCGATCCCTGTGATCCGACCCTGCTTCGTTCCATGAACGATCTGGGACAGAACCTGATCCGCAAGGGCGACATGGCGCGCGCCATGCCGCTGATTGCCGAAGCAGAGCGCGGCATGATCGTGCAGAAGGGCGCCGACGCGCCCGAGACGCTGCAGTTCAGCACCAGCTACGCAGTGCTGCTCGAGAAGCAGGGCAAGCTTGTGGACGCCATCGCGAAGTACCAGGATGTGCTCGCTCGCCGGCAGAAGGTCCTGCCTGAGGAGGACATCTCGGTGCTCGACGCCAGCACCAACCTCGGTCGCGCGCTCACCAAGGCCAAGCGCTTCGCAGACGCCGAGCAGGTGCTGGCCAAGGCCGAGGCCGTGGCCGCGACCAAGCGCAATCCCACCTCAGATGCGCGCTGGAACGTGACCAACCAGCTGCTCGACACCAGCACCGCATGGCTGGCCGCGGATCCCAAGGCCCCGGTGGCTGCGCGCATTCCCGCAGCCAAGGCCAAGGTGGAGGAACTGCGCGCGGCACGCACCGCCGCGCAGCCGCCGCTGCCGGTCACATGGCAGCGCGGCTGAGCATCTTCGGCTTCTATACTCGCGGCCCATGTCCGCCCGCACCAAAGGCCCTCGCATCGTCGCGCTTCTGAACCAGAAGGGCGGCGTCGGCAAGACCACCACCACGGTGAACCTCGGCGCGGGTCTGGCCGCCGCGGGCCTTCGCACGCTGCTGGTGGACATGGATCCGCAGTCCAACCTGTCGCTGCACTTCGGCGTGGAGGCCGACGACGGCCGGCCCACCACCAGCTCGCTGTTCGCCGATCCGCCGGCCAAGGCCGCCGACTGCGTGGTGAAGGGTCGCGACAACCTCTCGTTCATTCCCGCCGACACCGAGCTGGCCCTGGTGGAAGGCGAACTCGCCGGGCGCGATGGCGTGCAGGGCGTGCTGCGCGATGCGCTGGCCACGCTTGCCGACCGCTTCGACGTGATCCTGCTCGATTGTCCGCCGGGCCTTGGCGTGCTCAGCGTGAACGCGCTCACCGCCGCGCATGAGGTGTTCGTGCCCATGCAGGCGCAGTATCTGGCGCTGCGAGGTCTGGAGAAGCTGCTCAGCACCGTGCAGCTGGTGGCCGCCGGACTCAATCCATCGCTCAGCGCCACCGGCGTGATCCTGTGCATGCACGAGACGCAGTCGAGCCACGGCAAGGCGGTGGTGGAGGAGATCCGCACGCATCTCGACCAGTTCCGCGGCACCGACGTGCCGTGGCGCGATTGCCGCGTGCTGCAGCCGCCGATTCGCCGCAACATCAAGCTGGCCGAGGCGCCCAGTTTCGGCAAGACCATCTTCGACTACGACCCCAAGTGCCCCGGCGCGGACGACTATCGCCGTCTCGCCGAGGGCGTGATCGCCATGTGGCGTGCGCGCGGCGTGCTGCCGCCCGCGGCACCGGTACCTGCCGCGGCAGGCTGATCCCACGCATCGCGGAGAACCCTGCATGTCCGTCGCCATCATCGGAGCCGGTCTGGCTGGTCTGGTCGCCGCGCGCGCGCTGCACAAGGCGGGTGTGCCCTTCACGCTGTTCGAGGCCAGCGATCGCGTTGGCGGCCGCGTGGCCACCGATGTGGTGGAAGGCTTCCGCATCGATCGCGGGTTTCAAGTGCACCTGCCCGCGTACCCCGAGGCGGGCGAGTGGATCGATCTGCAGAAGTTGAACCTGTGCGCGCTGCCGCGCCAGGCGCAGGTGTGGACCGGTCGACGCTTCGTGCATGTGGGCCATCCGCTCGAGGTGCCGCTTGCGCCGCTCAACGCGTTGCTTGGCGGCGTGGCTGGCCTTGGCGCGCTGCGCTTCATGCTGAAGCGGCTGGTGCCCGCCATGCTGCACCCCACGCCCACCGAACCCTGTCTGCGTGGCGAGAGCGCGTTGCAACTGCTGCAGCGCGAGGGCGCGGGGCGACACTTCATCGACCGCTTCATGCGGCCGTTCTTCGGCGGCGTGTTCCTGGATCGCTCGCTCGGCATGGACGCAGGCGCGCTGGAGTTCCTGTTCATCATGTTCGCGCGATCGGGCGCGGCCATTCCCGCGCAGGGCATGGGCGCGTTGCCCGCGCTGCTGGCCGAGCCGCTGCCGCCGTCCAGCGTGCGACTGCGCACGCCGGTGTTCGCCATCGCGCGCGAAGGCGATGGCTGGACGCTTCGAACCGCCGATGGCATCGCGCATGCACGCAGCGTGATCGTGGCCGTGGACGGTGATGCCGCGCGCATCTTCGTGCCCGGCCTTCCGCAGCGAGCCTGGCGAAGCACCGTGCAGATCGCCTTCGATGCGCCTGACGCCGCCTTGCCGCCCTCGCTGCACACCGCCACCCTGCATCTCGATGGCGAGGGCAGCGGGCCGATCAACCACCTCGTCAACCTGTCCGCGGCTGGCTGCGCGTGCGCGCCGGACGGTCGCGCGCTCATCAGCGCCAGCGTGGTGGATCAGCCGCTTGCACCCGTTGGTGCCGCTGGCATGGAGCGCCTCGCGCGCGCACAGCTGCAGCGCTGGTTCGGCGACGCATGTCGATCGTGGCGCGTGCTGCGCGTGCAGGAGATCCATCACGCGTTGCCCAGCCAGCATCCATCCGACCTGCAGTCACGCATCGCGTGCGATCTCGGTGACGGGCTGCTGCTCGCCGGCGACTTCGTGACGGAAGGTTCGATCGACGGCGCGATGCGATCAGGCCGGACCGCGGCCGACGGCGCCCTGCGCTGGCTGCGCGGCGGGCACTGACGCGGCGATCCTGGACACGGTCACGATCGCGCGGCTCATGGCCGGTTCGATCGCGCTCACGGTGTAGTCCACCTCGGCCTGACGATCGTCCTTGCGGAAGATCAGGTTCCCGTTGCGCGGGTGCACCGATGTCTGCCAGGCCGTCCAGCCACGCGAGGTGTAGCGTTCGCTCACTTCCTTCGCGAAGGCATCGGTCTCCTCGATGTTGCCGCGATAGCTGAAGCGACCACCAACCAGCGTGTCGCCGTCGTGGTCGATGCCGGTCGAGTGGCGGCTCTCCATCTCGGGTGGCGCACCCACGTCGCTCTGCAGGATGGTCTCGGGTTCACCACCCGTCAGCTTCTTGCTGATGCGGTCCAGCTTCATCAGCATGCAGCCGGGCTGGCCGATCAGGGCCACCAGCAGCAGGGGCAGGAAACATGCAGCCATGCGGCTCATGCGGCCGATGCTACAAGCCCCTCCGGGAAAGGAAATCGCATGGCCTTCGAGAAGCACGCCCGAACCGTCAGCCTGCTCACGCTGGTGAGCCGCATGTCCGGCCTTGCACGCGATGCGGTGCAGAGTCGCGTGTTCGGCGCGGGCCCGGTCATGGACGCCTTCGCGCTGGCTTTCCAGATCCCGAACCTGTTCCGACGCCTGTTCGGCGAGGGCGCACTCACCGCCAGCTTCCTGCCCGTGTACACCCGTCTCGAGCGCGACGACCCCGATGCCGCGCGCCGCTTCGCGGGCACCACTATCGCGCTGCTCGTCATCGTGCTGTCGGCGTTGACCGTGATCGGCGAACTGGTGCTGGCCGCGCTGCCGGTGAGCAACGCCGATCAGTCGCTCACCATCCGTCTCACCGCCACCATGCTTCCCTACATGCCCATGGTGTGCGTGGTGGCGCTGCTCGGCACCATCCTTGGCGTGCACGGCCGCTTCGGGCCCGCGTCGGCCAGCCCCGTGCTGCTGAACGCGGCCATCATCTTGGGTGCCGGGCTTGCGTGGTGGATTCCAGGCGAGGCGTCGACGGAACTCGGCCGCGCGCGCATCGGCTGGGTGGCCATGGCGGTGATGGTGGCGGGCCTTGCGCAGCTTGGATGGATGATGTGGTCGATGCGCGGGCAGCGCATCCGCCCCATGCTCGATCTGCGCGGCAGTCGCGCACCGCTGCTTGAAACGGTTCGTGCGGCGCTTCCCATGATGCTGGGTCTTGGCGTGTTCCAGCTGAATGTGCTCATGGACAGCCTGATCGCGAGCTATCCAACCTCGATCGGCCCCACGATCATGGGCGTGCCGTTTCCGCTGCCGCAGGGCTCGAACGCCACCATCAACTGGGCCACGCGGCTGTACGAATTTCCGCTGGGCGTCTTCGGCATCTCCGTGGCCACCGTCATCTTCCCGCTGCTGTCGCGTCAATCCAACGACATGCATCAGTTCATGCACACGCTGCGGCGAGGCATTCGTCTGGTGGTGTTCATCGGTGTGCCGGCCAGCGCGGGCCTGCTGCTGGTGGCCACGCCGATGACCGCCACGGTGTTCCAGGGTGGTCGCTGCGGTCCCGAGGAGGTGCAGCGCATCGCCACCGTGATGATGGCCTTCGCGCCCGCGGTGGTGGCCTACAGCGCCATGCAGCTGCTCACGCGCGCCTTCTACGCACTGGGTGACCAGCGCACGCCCACGCGTCTCAGCATGGCCATGGTGGCGCTGAACCTGCTGCTCAACGTGTCGCTCATCTGGACGCCGCTCGGGCTGTCCGGCCTCGCCTGGAGCACCACCATCTGCGCGTTCATCCAGTGGGCGCTGCTTGGTCGCATGCTTTCGCGACGCATGGGCCGCCTCATGGATGATCTGGTGTGGAAGAGCGTGGGCAAGACCATGTTCGCCACGGCGGTCATGTCGCTGGCCACCTGGGGTGTGGGGCAGGTGCTGCCCTTCGGCGCCGACTGGTGGGGCATGTGCGCGCGACTTGCATGCCTTGCTGCCACGGGCGCGCTGGTCATGTTCGTGGTGTCCCACCGTCTGCGCATGCCTGAGTGGCGCTGGGCGCTGGGCATGGCCGACCCCGAAGGCCGCACGATCGAGCCAGAGGCCTGAGCCGGCGGAAATTTTCGCGCGGCGTTTCACACGGCCGACACCCGCCCCGTATTCGGGACGGCAGGGTGGCCGAGTCGTCTGGTTCACGCCCACACAGCAACCCTGCCGGCCGCGTCCAGCGTCGGACGCGGCCCTTTCCTGGCCGTCTCCGCGGCACCGATTGGCTTCACGCCGGTCGGTGCTGTTTGTTTTGTGGTTGCCTCAGTTGGCCACGCGCCAGGTGGCGCCGTCGCGCTGCACGCGCCGGTACAGCGTGTCGCGTTCCACCGGCGTGAAGCCCGCGTCGCGGATGGCCTTGGTCAGGTCGCGCACGCTGGTCTCCTGATGGTTGCCTTCGCCCACGGCCTTGGTGATGTCGTACCACACCACCGTGCCATCCACGTCGTCGGCGCCCGCGCCAAGCATCAGTTCCGTCATCGGCAGCGTCTGCATGATCCAGAACGCCTTCGTGTGCGGGAAGTTGTCCAGCATCAGGCGCGCGATGGCGAGCGTGCGCAGGTTCTCCAGGCCGGTCGGCGCGGGCAAACGTTCCAGCTCGCTCTCGTTCGGGTAGAAGGGCAGCGGAATGATGGTCTGGAAGTAGCCGGTGGTCAGGCCATCCTGTCCCGGCATGGGCAGGCGGTTCCTGGGATACGCGCTGGCCGGGCCCGTGAGCACCAGGCCGCCGTCGGCGTCCGCTCGAATGCCCTGCGCAGCGGCCCATCCGCGCAGCGTGTGGTCCTGTTGCTCGCGCAGCAGGCGCATGTGACGCACGCGCTCGGGGCGCCGCTCCACATGGCCGTACAGCATGGTGGCATTGGAATTCAGGCCCAATTCATGCGCCGCGCGATGCACATCCAGCCAGTGATCGCCGCGGATCTTGCCCTTGAAGGCCTCGTCGTGCACGCGATCGTCGAACACCTCGGCGCCGCCGCCCGGCAGGCTTCCAAGGCCCGCATCGCGCAGGTCGCGCAGCACGGCCTTCATGCCCTCGTAGCCCTCGCTGCCGCGCTTGCTGATGCGCTGCAGGTGCACCAGCTCCACCGCCGTGAACGCCTTGATGTGGATCTGCGGCACCGCGGCCTTCATGGCTCGCAGCGTGTCCAGATACCACTGGAACGGCAGCCACGGATGCAGACCACCCACCATGTGGATCTCGGTGGCGCCCGCCGCGGCCGCGCCCTGCACGTCGCGCACGATCTCCTCGGTGCTCTTCTCGTACGCACCGTCCTGATCCTTCTTGCGATGGAAGGCGCAGAACTTGCAGCTGAGCGCGCAGATGTTGGTGTAGTTGATGTGGCGGTTCACGTTGTAGAAAGCCACATCGCCGTGCAGGCGTCGACGCACCAGGTCCGCCATCGCCAGCACGCGATGCACGTCGCGCGTCTCGTACAGCGCCAGGCCGTCTTCCTCGGTCAGTCGCACGCCATCGCGAACCTTGCGTTCGATCGCATCAAGGCGAGGGTCGTGGCCCGGGGGCAGGGACACCGTCGGTTCTTCGGCAAGCACTGGCATTCCGCGATGGTAGGGGGGCTTTCAACCACCGTCGACGGCCATGCCGAAATCGGCCTGCCCCCGCGCTGGCCCGTGGTTTCCCATGAAATCTCGCGGTCGGCACACAAACCGGGTGCACCTGCCGTATCTGGTGTCGGAAAGGGAATCCCCACACGGACGCGAGGCGCGGCGTGTGAGCCCGGACCAAGGCAGCCCTGAGGGGGGCATGCCTCGGAAAGCGC
>CAIPQY010000351.1 GCA_903867275.1 uncultured bacterium
CGCCGACAAGGACGGCGCCAAGAAGGGCGCGGACAAGAACGGCGGCGCGAAGAAGCCCGCCAAGGTGGCGATCGACGTGGATGGCCTTGCCATGCGCATCGAGCCGGTGCCGATCAAGCCCACCAACTTCGGCAACGGCCCGCTGCTGGTGACCGACGACACCATCTTCTGGCTGAAGTTCGGTCAGGACGGCACCGACGAAGCGGACGAGGACGCCCGTGCCGGCACGCTGATGGCGCTGGCCATCGGCAACGAGAAGCCCGAGCCCAAGGTGGTGGCCACCGGCGTGCGCAGCCCCGAACTTTCGGCCGATCGCAAGCACCTGCTGGTTCGCAAGGAGGCCGCCAAGACGGGCGCCTGGCACGTGATCGACGCCAAGGCCACGAAGGCGGAACTGGACAAGCCGGTCGATCTCAGCGGCATCGCCCTCAGCGTGACGCCGCGCGAGGAGTGGCGCGAGATCCTGGTGGATTCGTGGCGCCTGCTGCGCGACTACTTCTACGACCGCAACATGCACGGCGCCGACTGGAAGGCCGTGCGCGCCAAGTACGAACCGTGGATCGACCGCGTGCGCAGCCGCGAGGAGCTGAACGACGTGTTCCAGGAGATGACCGGTGAACTGTCGGCGCTGCATCACTTCGTGCGCGGCGGCGATCTGCGCGAGGGCGCGGATCGCGTGGCGATCGCCACGCTGGGCGCGGACCTCGACCGCGACGACGCGGCGGGTGGCTGGCGCGTGAGCGCGATCCCCGCCGCCGACCCCGACGAACCATCGATGCGCTCGCCGCTGACCGCACCCGGCGTGAAGGTTGGCGTGGGCGACGTGATCCGCACCATCGATGGCGTGTCCACGCTGTCGGTGGCGAATCCATCCATGCTGCTGCGCAACAAGGCCGGTCGCCAGGTGCTGCTTGGCGTGCTGGCCAAGGGCGCCACCGATCCGCACGACGTGATCGTGAAGCCGCTCTCGGCCGACGCCGACACCAGTCTGCGCTACCGCAGCTGGGAAGTGTCACGCCGACAGCGCGTGGAGGATGCGGGCCACGGCGACATCGGCTACGTGCACCTGCGCGCCATGGGCACGGGCGACATCGGCGACTTCACGCGCGACTTCTATCCGGTGTTCAACCGCAAGGCGCTCATCATCGACGTGCGCCACAACAACGGCGGCAACATCGACAGCTGGGTGCTGGAGCGCCTCATGCGCAAGGCGTGGATGTACTGGAACCAGCCGGCGGGTCGACCGCCCAGCTGGAACATGCAGTACGCCTTCCGCGGGCACATGGTGGTGCTGTGCGACGAGCGCACCGCCAGCGACGGCGAGGCGTTCAGCGAGGGCTTCAAGCGCCTGGGGCTTGGCAAGGTGATCGGCACGCGCACCTGGGGCGGCGAGATCTGGCTCAGCAGCGGCAACACCACGGTGGATGGCGGCCTGACCAGCGCCGGCGAAAATGGCGTGTTCGACGCGAACGGCGTCTGGCTGATCGAGGGCCGCGGCGTGGAGCCCGACATCACCGTGGACAACCTGCCCTACGCCACCTTCACCGGGCAGGATTCGCAGCTGCAGACCGCGGTGGCGCACCTGCAGCAACTGATCCAAACGGATCCGCGCGACATTCCACCGGTTCCACCGACGCCCGTGAAGGCCGCCAAGTGATTTGATTGCGGGGCGTGCGCCGCAGGCAACGGGCGCGACCCGCCCCGCCCTGATGACAAGAAAGCCCCCGAAGCGTGCGTGCGCTCCGGGGGCTTGGGAATCGGCCACCGCGTGCGTGCGCGGCGGCAAAATGTTCGAATGCTCAGGCGCGACGACGGCGACCAGCCACGCCGGCCAGCGCGAGCAGCGCCGCGGAGCCTGGCACCGGCACGAACGCGATCGAGGTGGGCGTGACGCCGCCCCACGCCGCGTTGGTGAAGTCCCAGGCGAACACGAAGGTTTCATCGGCGGTGAGCCGGAAGGTCTGCGGCACATCGAATCGCATCACCAGCGAAGTGGCCGACGAGAATTCCGACGGTGGCAGGAAGCCGCCGAACGAGCAGTTGCCGTAGGGGTTGTAGCTGGTGCCGTACGCCTGCA